>JACRCT010001030.1 GCA_016218885.1 Deltaproteobacteria bacterium
ACCTTGTCCAATTGGGCACTCCCCGTTGCCGCAGCAGGACCGGGCTGCTACAAGGGGCGCCATGCGAATCCGCCTCATCTACCCGAAGTGGCCCAAGCTCGAGCACCAGACGGAGTGGCACCTCCCGCCCCACGGGCCGGTGGTGTTCGCAGCGTGCGTCCCCCCGGAGCACGACCTGAAGTTCACCGACGAGAACATCGACCCGGTGGACCTGAACGAGCGGCCGGACCTGGTCTGCATCTCCATGATGCTGACCTGCCAGACCCCGCGCGGCTACGAGCTGGGCGACCACTTCCGCGCCCAGGGCGTCCCGGTCATCTTCGGCGGCATCAGCACCATGCTGCACGCGGAGGAGACCGCCCAGCACGCCGACGCGGTGTTCCTGGGCGAGGCCGAGGGCCGCTTCGCGGGCGTGCTCGCGGACCTGCAGGCCGGCAAGCTCAAGAAGCTCTACGACTACCTCGAGACCCCGGCCCCGGTGGAGAGCGTGGGGACCGCGCGGCGCTCCATTCTCAAGCGCGAGCTCTACAACTACCGCGGCATGCAGATGGTGGATCTCGTCCACGCCTCGCGCGGCTGCCGCTTCAACTGCTACCCCTGCTGCGTGCGCTACCTGGGAGGCCGCTCCTTCCGTCCGCGACCCATCGACCAGGTGGTGGCCGAGGTGGAGTCGATCCCCAACAACCGGCTCTTCTTCGTCGACAACTCGCTCGCCCAGAACAAGCAGTGGGAGATCGACCTGTTCAGGGCGCTGGCGCCTCTGAAGCGGTCGATCATCAGCCACCCCATCGAGGACGACCTCGACGTGCTCAAGGCCGCCTCCGACGCCGGCGCCTGGTACATCTACCAGGCCGTCTTCGACACCTCGCAGTACATCCGCGACCGGGTGAAGCGCTACAAGGACCACGGCATCGCGGTGGAGGGGACCATCCTCCTCGGGCTCGACGAGCACGACGAGGACTACGTGAAGCGGCTGGTGGACTTCCTCCTGGAGATCGAGCTCGACCTCGCCGAGTTCACCGTCCTCACGCCGTTCCCGCACACCCGCACCTGGGACGACTACCAGAAGGAAGGGCGCATCCTCCACACCGACTGGAAGCGCTACACGGCCGGTGAGGTGGTCTTCAAGCCGGCGAAGATGTCGATCGACAAGCTCCAGGAGCTCTACCACTACGCTTGGAACACCTTCTACAAGGACGAGCCGCACGCGCTGAAGATGGGCCGGGTGCTCAAGAGGGCCATGCGCCGCGAGGAGAAGTGGGGCACCAAGGATCGCTTCAACCCCAAGGCCGATGACGCCAAGAAGTTCGGCAAGGCCATCGCGCGCTGATCCCGTCTCTTAACGGGTCCGCTGCATCCGACGACGCGGGTCCTTCCGGGGGCCCGCGTCGCTGTTTGCGGAGCCGATCTCGGGGTTCGTCCCTCGGACGCACCGAGCGTTGGCTTCGAGGCCCTCCGCCGTCGCCACCAAGCCCCAGTCCTATTTGGCGCCCAGCAACCGATCGATCTTGGGCCGGCTGGCTGCGAACGCGTCGGCGAGGATCTCCGGGACGACTGCCCGATCGAGCGCCTTGCGAACCTCGGTCGGCGCCAGCGACTCGTGGGCAATCAGGAAGCGGATGTCCTCAAGGTCCTCCTCGTCCGCGCGCGCGAGCTTTCCGACCAAGAGATCGAGAGGACCGAGCACCGACACGTCGATCCACTTCCAGGCTGCATCCTTGGCGATCGGCCGGCAGCTCTGCTTCCACTCCGGGGTCAGGATCTGCTGCTCGGGTCCCCAGACATGCGAGAGGTAGAGCCCCTGCGGCTCGAGCTCGCGATTGGTGGCTTCCAGGGCCTCGCCGAATTCCGCGTTCTCGACGAGCGCCTCGAGCTCGGCCTGCTCGATGAGCAGGTCGGCGTCCTCGGTTGCGCGATCGAGCTGGTATCCCAGGATGAGTGCCGCCCCGCCCATGAGCCGAAGCGAGGTCGGGCCCTTGAGGTGCCGATCAAGCGTCGAGAGGATCACCTGTGCGGGGTTCGCCACGGTTGCTCCCTCTGGTACGGACGGCGGACCAGGCGTTGGGGATCGTAGTCGTAGTCGAGCCCACGGTAGCCGCGGGGTGGCCCGCCGAGGGCCAGGATCGTCGCCTGCACCGGCGGCGTGCGCTCGGCGTCGGGGATGCGCTCGAGGAGCCACCAGAGAACTGGGGTGGCCATCTCGCGGCGTGCAAGCCAGGCGAGGTGGCGAAGGTCGAGTCGGCCCGACTGAAGGATGCGCAGGACGAGCTTGAACACGCGCCCCTCGGCCGGCGCCTGGGGCGCACAGAGCGCGACGACGATGTCCTCCAGCGTCAGGTCGCCGTCGAGCGCCCCAGACGGCTCCTGGCGGTTGTAGGCGCCCAGGAAGCCGCGGAGGTTTGCCTGCTCGACGAGCCAGTCCTGCAACGGCCTCGCGCCGGCCCGCCGCTGGAGCGCAGCGCGCCAGAACGAGAAAGGCGCCGGGGCGTGCAACGCATGCGCGAGGGTGGGATGGAGCCAGGACATCGCGTTCAATCTACCCGCGCCCCGAGCGGCATGGAACCCGGCGACTCAGCTGTGGGTTTGACGGGCCGCCTGGTCCACTTTGCAGGTACTGACCCCGATGAGGGAGTAGGCCGGGCACGAGCCCAGGGCGGCGGTGGCCAGGGGCACCAGTCCGATCAGCCCCCAAAGGGTCTGGGGGCCGACGACGGTCAGCGAGAGCAGACCGAGGCCCAGCACCACCCTCACCACGCGATCCAACGTCCCGACGTTACGAGCGAGCAGCTTCGACATGGCGTTTCTCCCTTGGGTCGCCTTCTGCGGCCGTCTGCTGGCTAGAGAGTCCGGCAGGCGCAAGAAGGATTCGCGAGACCCGAAAGAGATTCGCCCGGTGCGCTGGAAAACCTGGGCCCGCTTGAAGAACAGCGAGGTGCTGTGCCGAGGCGCAGCCACGACCTGCGGGGCACGAGGGAGGAAACCGCTCCGGCTTAGAGGATCCACGTGCAGCCACGACGGACGGCACGACGAAGTGGCTCGAGCGAGCGAGTGCGCCGCTACTTGAAAGGCAACGAATCGAGCAGCTCCTCCAGGTACTTCTGGCTGCAAGACTTCCAATCACTGAAGCCGAAAGTCGGCTTCGCCGGTTTCTCCCAGACGCTCCTTGTCTCCACTGTGGCCTCACGTGAGGCCCGGGAAAAGCCGCGAGCCACTTCGCGCATGAGTTGGTTGTCCCAGACGAGGTAGGCTGACCGGAATGCCAGGGTCCGCTTCTTCGCCGAAACTGGGATCAACATCTCGTTCAGTAGTGGCTCCGGATACTCGTCCAGGTGTGATGCCGAGCTCCTGTAACGACCCCTATGCCAATGAGAGTCCTGAGTCTTCCTGCGCGAACCTGAGTGACCAGTGCCAGGGATGGTCAGCAGTTCCACTCCTCCTGACTCGATGTCGGAGATGGTGAGATTGCTGATGATCAGGACCAAGTCGGGTTTGCCCCACTCGTGTCGGAACTCGGATCCCTCGACAGGCAAGTCGAGGTCGAGGACCCAGTCGTCGCTTGCCCGCAGCTCGACGCGCGTGGTGTTCATGTCGGACACTGCGGCGGTCTCGAACCAAACCTTCGAGAAGCTGAACTCCGACCGAATCGCTTCCAGCAGTCTCCTCTCGTAGTAGCGGCCGATCGCTTCCACCCGGTCGCCGTCGCCGAGTTCGGTGGGGAGCTTTCCGCTCTCGAAGGAGATGCGGACCGACGCGTCCAGCAGAACCAGGAGAGACCTGCCCTCGATTCTCCGGCCCTTGTACTCGGGCTGGGTGAAGGAAGCTCCGCCGTGGGCGGTGCAGCCGGCGCAACCGACGAGGCAGGCGAGCACAGCCAATGCCTCGATCCGCGGTGGCGTCTTCATGGCCGTGCCCCTCGGCTACTGCTTCACCAACCAGAACACCTGCACGCGGTTGAGCGCCGCGCTCGAGACAGGAGCTGTGCGAAGGACCCGAAGAGGACCGCCACGGGGAGGGTGCTGGTGGCTAGACCCGCTTGAAGATCAGCGAGGTGTTGATGCCGGCGAAGGCGAAGTTGTTGCTCATCACGATGCTCGGCTTCGCCTCCCTTGGTGCGCCCATGAGGTAGTCGAGGGGCGCGCACTTGGGGTCGGGCTTCTCCAGGTTCTTGTTGGGGGCGAGGAAGCCGTCGCGGAGCATGGCCAGGCAGAAGCCGGCCTCGATGGCCCCGCATGCGCCCAGGGTGTGCCCGGTGTAGCCCTTGGTGGAGCTGATCGGCACCTTGTCGCCGAGCACGCGGTTGACCGCCACGCTCTCGCAGACGTCGCCGATGTCGGTGGCGGTGGCGTGGGCGTTGACGTACTCGATCTTGTCGGGCGCCAGCTGGGCGTCCTTGAGCGACTCCTGGATGACCCGGGTCATGCCCTCGTCGCTGGGGGCGGTCATGTGCCAGCCGTCGCAGTTGGTCGCCGCGCCGATGAGCTCGGCGTAGATCTTGGCGCCGCGCTTCTGGGCGTGCTCGAGGCTCTCGAGGATCAGCGTGCCCGCGCCCTCACCCACCACCAGGCCGTCGCGCTTCTCGTCGAAAGGCCGCGGGGTGAGCTCGGGGTGGTCGTTGTAGGCGCGCGAGGCGGCGAACATGATGTCGAACACCGAGGCGTTGGTGACGTGGAGCTCCTCGGCGCCGCCGCAGACCATCACCTCCTGCAGGCCGTACTTGATGGCCTCGTAGCCGTAGACGATGCCCTGGCTGGAGGAGACACAGGCCGAGCAGGTGGTGACGACCCTTCCGCGGATCTGGAAGTAGGCGGCGAGGTTGGCCGGCGCGGTGTGGCTCATCAGCTTCAGGTAGGTCGCCGACTGCACGCCGTTGCAGGTGCGCTCGATCGCCAGCTTGCGGAAGAACTCCTCCACCGCGGGCATCGAGCCCGACGTCGAGCCGTAGGCGATGCCGGTGCGGGTGTTGGAGAGGATCTCCTGGGACAGGCCGGCGTCGTCGACGGCCTTCTGCGTGGCCCAGGTGGACAGCAGGGCGACCCGGCCCATGGTGCGGGTGCGCTTCTTGGGCAGCACCGACAGGTCGGCCTTGCAGGGCGCGCCGAGCCGCGTGACCAGGCCTTGCAGCTGCTCCCAGCCCTCCATGCGGACGATGCCGGTCCGTCCCTCGCGCAGAGACCGCGAGACCTCGTCCAGGCTGTCGCCGATGGGGCTGGTGAGGCCGACGCCGGTGATGACCACTCGATGGGTGTTCATGCGCTCAAAGCTCTCGTTCTTCGGGGCTGCGTCGTTCTAGGCGAGCCCGCCGTTGATGCCGATGACCTGTCCGGTGATGTAGGAAGCCTGGTCGCCGACGAGGAACGCCACCAGGTTGGCGACCTCCTCGGGCTTGCCGAAGCGCCGCATGGGGATCGCCTTCATGATCTCCTCCAGGGGCGCGTCCTTGGTCATGTCCGTCTCGATCAGGCCCGGGGCCACGCAGTTGACCGTCACGCCGCGGCGGGCGACCTCGCTCGCCAGCGCCCGGGTGGCGCCGATGAGTCCGGCCTTGGCCGCCGAGTAGTTGACCTGCCCGCGGTTGCCGATGACGCCCGAGACCGAGGAGATGTTCACGACGCGCCCCCAGCGGCGGCGGACCATGGGCATCACCAGCGGCCGGGTCACGTTGTAGAAGCCGTCGAGGGTGGTGCGGGTCACCACCTCCCAGTCCGGGCGCTCCATGACCGGGAAGGAGTTGTCGCGGGCCAGGCCGGCGTTGTTGATGAGCACGCCGATGGGGCTCTCGTCGTCGTTGGCGAGGAGCTTCTCCATCGCCTGGGCCGACTCCTCGGAGTGGGCGACGTCGAAGGGGGCGAGCTCGACCTGGCCGCCGGCGGCCTCGAGTCTGGCCTGCAGGGCCTGCGCCGCCTCGTGGTTGCTGCGGTAGTTGAGGATCACCGGGTGGCCGGCGCGGGCGAGGGCCTCGGCGATGGCTGCACCGATGCCGCGGCTGGCTCCGGTGATGAGGGCGCGTGGCTTCATGTGTTGGGGACCTCCTCGTCCGCGCTTCGGTAGACGTTGAGCATCGCCGAGGCGACGACCTTCTG
>JACRCT010001031.1 GCA_016218885.1 Deltaproteobacteria bacterium
AAGAATCACGGGCAGACGGCCCTGAAGATCGACCGGGTCGGCCTGGACCGCCAGGGGCTGGCCTTCGTGGAGATATTCAACACCTCAAGCGCGGATGCGGATCTCACCGGCCTGTACCTCACCGGCTGGTTGCGTACTCCGCGGCAGACGCTGGCGCCGCCGGTCCTGCTCGGGCCCGGCGCCCGGCTGACGCTCAGCGAGGGCGCGAGCGACCCCGACCTGCGGCTGCAGGCAACGATCGATCGCCAGTTCCCGGAGGTCGGCCTCTATGACGTGGCCGGCGCGAAGCCGATCGACCTGATGATCCTCGCGCCGCTCGTACCAGGGCAGGCCTACGGGCGCGCTCCCTCGGGCAGCGAGACCCTTGGAGCGTTCCCTGTTCCTTGATGGCCCGAGGCTCCTTCGCTACCACCGGTGCCAGGGCGCATAGACGGGGTAGTCCTCAGGCCGCCTCTGAAGCGGCCCGGGGTTCTTCCACAGCTCGGCGAGCTCTCCCGGGTCGTCGGTGCAGATGCCGTTCACGCCGTACTGCAGCAGGTAGTACTGGTCCACCCGGCCGTTGATGGTCCCCACCATCACGGACGTGACTCGTCCCTCGTCGCGGGCGCTGACCACCTTCGCAAGCTCGGCCAGGAAGTCGTGGTTGATGCGCGTCACCGGGTCTCCCACCATGACGTTCTGCAGCCCTTCCTGCTCCGCCCGCGCCAGCGCGTCCCCGAACATCATGTCCCCGAGCACCAGGAAGCCGGCCGGCTCCCCCGCGGCGGCGAGGTCCTTCGCGAGAGCGGAGCGGACCGCCTCGGAGGTGCAGAGCAGGTACACGGTGTAGCCCCGGGTCGGATCGAAGGAGGCCAGTGAGGCGGCCAGGATGATCTTCGCCGGGCCAACCCTCTTCTGCTTGATGTCCAGCAGCACCGCTTTCAGGCCGCTCGCGCCGTTGGCCCACTCCGCGAGCTCCTCCAGCGTGGGAATCGGTGCGCCCGGGTCGATCTCGTAGCGCGCGCCTCGCGCGTAGCCATGGGTGGCGAGGAGCGTCCGGAGCGACAGCTCCTCCACCGGGCGGCGGCATGCCGAGCCTGGCGGCGGCGGCTTGGGGACGTAGAGGTAGCCCTCGGTGCCCGCCTGGCGGATGAGTGACACCGCGTCGTCGGGGTCGGCGTCGTGCCACACCGCGACGCGCTGGTCTGCTGTCACGTTGAGGTCCACCTCCACGGCGTTCGCCCCTTGCCGCAGCGCCTCCTGGAACGAGGCGAGCGTGTTCTCCGCTGCCTGCTTGGGCGCTCCGCGATGCCCGATGGCCAGAAAGCCCTCCGGGACCGGCAGCGGCTCATCGGGTGCGTGCAGGCAGCCGGCGAGCAGCAGGGCCATCATCGAAGAGAAGGTAGGGCCTCTCATGACCCACTTCCTTGCTGGGACGACGACGACCGGGACTGATGGGACTGATGGGACTGATGGGACGAGGGCAGTTGGGATGGCTGGGACTGGGATGACCGGGACTGGGAGCTTCTTTCGGAGGTCACCTTCCTCGGCGCGGCGGTCAGGAAGCAGCCGTAGCGCAACCGCTCGTCGAGCCGGCACGACCAGACGAGCTCGTTGTCGTGCACGGTCATGTCCGGGCAGCCGTCACACATGTTCGCCTCGCCGTCGGGCATGAAGTCGATGGGCTGAATAATGGCGACGGACTGGAAGTGGGCCCTCGCCGCTACCCGCCACGGCCGCCGCGCGACCGCTCCCGCCCAGCGCATCGCGGCGCGCCGCAGCCCGCCGTCGAAGAGAGCGCCGGCGAGCAGGAGGGTGCGCCCCATCCCGAGCATCCGTGGGCTCGAGTAGGCGAGGTAGCGACCGGTCAGCGCATGGTGGCCGGTCTGGGTGAGCTCCATGAACCGCGGACCCACGTAGCCGTGGATGCCGCGGGCATCCCCGATGCGGCCGGCGATGAGCCACTTGAAGGAGCTGGGGTCCTTGGTGCCGCCCAGATAGGCGCAGGGCTCGAAGCCCGGCTCCCGTTGGCGCAGGGCTGCCACGAGATCTGGCGCGGTCAGGGGCCGCGGGAGCCGGCGCTCGTCCTGATAGACGAGCTCGCCGGGATCGATCTGCCGGCCCTGCGCGAAGAAGTCGAACTCCGCTGCGCGGGTGGTGCGGAAGAGGATGAAGACCATGGAGTGCACGAGGTCGATGTGCTCCCTGGCCCAGTCGAGCAGGTCGGGGAACTCCTCCAGCGTGTGCGGGAAGACCGTGGCGTTGAAGGCCACCGACATGCCGCCGACCTCGGCCACCATCTGCGCGTAATGCAGGCGCAGCTCGTTCAGCTCCACCTCGCTCTTGCCCGTCCATCCGGGCCGGTGCTGGCTGGAGTCGATGTGGAAGGTGAAGCCGAACAGGCCCGCCTTCTTGAGCGCACGCACCAGCTCCGGCGTCAGCGCCAACGCGTTGGTGTTGAGGACCGGCTTGAGACCGTATTCGCGCCGGATGATGCGGACGATCTCCACGATCTGCTCGTGCACCAGGGGATCGCCTCCCGTGATGGACACCGAGTCGAAGCGACGGTGAGCGGTGAAGACGTCGAGGTCGGAGCGGATCTGCTCGAGCGACTTGTCCGAGGCGGGGTCGTTGCGGGAGTAGCAGCCCTCGCAGTAGAGGTTGCAGCGCTTGGTGGGCTCGAGCCAGCTGAGCACGTTGTCGTTGAGGCTCCAGGGCAGCCGGTAGTAGCTGCGGGGATGAAGGGTCTGCATGCGGCCTCCGTTCGGGTCTCGGCGCTCGAGCGGATCAACACCGCAGGCTCGCGCAGGCGTCACCGTGCTCGAATCCGCAGGAAGGCCCGGACGTTGCCTCTGGCCGTGGACGAGGTGACACTCTCGAGGCCCACCGGTGTTGAGCGGATCACGAGGTCATCGGGTGCCCATCGACATCGACGCCTGCTACCGCCGCTACGGCCCGATGGTGCTTCGTCGCTGCCACCGTCTGCTGCGCAGCGAGGAGCTGGCGGCCGACGCGATGCACGACGTGTTCGTCCAGCTCCTGCGCCACGACGGGCAATACCGGGACGAGCGGATGGGAGCCCTCTTGCAGCGCATCGCCACCAACGTGTGCCTCAACCGCCTGCGCACCCAGCGACGTCGTCCCGAGGATCCCGAGGAGGAGCTGCTGCTGCGGATCGCCGCGACCGAGGAGGACGCCGAGGCCAGCGTCGCCACTCGCGGATTGCTGGGGCGGATCTTCGGCCGCGAATCCGAGTCGACCCGGACCATCGCGGTGCTGCACCTGGTGGACGGATTGACGCTCGAGGACGTCGCCCGGGAAGTCGGTCTGTCCGTCTCCGGCGTCCGCAAGCGGCTGCGCACGCTCAAGGGCCGCGTCGCCCAGCTCGAGGGAGTCTGAGCCATGAGCCAGCCCGTTCCCAACGACCTGATCCTCGAGCGCTACCTGCTCGGTGAGCTCACGCCGGCCGACCACGAAGCCGTCCGCTCGCGCCTCCTCGTCGAGCCCGGGCTGCGCGACCGCCTCGCTCGCCTCGAGGCCTCCAACCCGCAGATCCTCGAGCGCCATCCGCCGAATGCGGTGGTCGCGGAGGTGCGCCGCCGCGCCGCCGCCGTGAATGACCGGCCCAAGCGGACCTTCTTCCCGGCCCTGGCCTGGGCCGTGCCCACGCTGGCCGCAGCCGCGGTGGCGGTGTTCGTGGTGGCGCGCCCCATTGAGGGCGACGGAGGAGCAGAGCGCGTCGAGGAGCTCGGCGTGCGCCTAAAGGGGCTTGCGCCCCATCTTGCCTGCCAGCGGATTCGCGATGGAAAGGCCGAGAAGGTTGGCACCGGAGCCGAGGCTCGCGCGGGCGACCTCGTGCAGCTCAGCTACGTCGCCGTCGGGCGCCGCTTCGGCACCATCTTCTCCGTGGACGGTCGGGGCACGGTCACCCAGCACCTGCCTCGGAGCGGTCAGCTGGAGGCCGTGGCGCTCACCGGTCCGGGCGAGGTGGCGCTGCCTGACGGCTATGTCCTGGATGATGCCCCGGCCTTCGAGCGCTTCTTCTTCGTCACCTCGGAGAACGCGTTCGCTCCCGGCCTGGTCCTCGAGGCGGCGCGCGCGCTGGCCTCCCGGCCCGAAGTGGCCCGCAACGCTCCTCTGGATCTGTCTGCCGGATTCGAGCAGTCCGACCTGCTGCTCCTAAAGGCCGAGCGATGATCCTCGCGCCGGGAGTGGATGCCATCCTGAACATCGAACACCAGGAATCCGGTCACCCCGAGCGTAGCTCCCGCCGCGCAGCGGTGGGAGCGGAGTCGCGGGGCCCCTCGACTCCGGGGCTCGCGCTGCTCGCCCCTGCGCTCGGGGAGACCGGAAATTCTCGGCCCATGTTCAGGATGGCATTTACTTCCCTCGCGCCTCTCATCGTGCTCGCTGCCGCTTCGGTGGCGGCCTCCGCCCCCCAAGAGGCGAAGGTGCCTCTCTGGCGCTTCGCTCTAATCACCGGGTCGAACGACGGCGGGCCAGGCCGGGTGCCGCTGCGCTACGCGGTCCGCGACGCCCAGGGTCTCTCGCGGGTCCTCGAGCAGCTCGGCGGCATTCCGATCGAGCGTCAGCTCGTGCTGACGGATACCAGCCGGGCCGGCTTTCTGGATGGGCTGGAGCGCGTCCGCGACAGGCTGGAGCGGGCGCGGGGCCAGGCTGAGCGCCTGGAGCTGCTGCTCTACTACTCGGGGCACTCCGACGAGAACGGGCTTCTGCTGGGGCGCGATCGTCTGGAGTACGCCGAGCTGCGCGCGGCGCTGGACCGCATGCCGGCCGACGTGCGCATGGCGGTGCTCGACTCCTGCGCGTCGGGGGCGCTCATCCGCAGCAAGGGTGGCAAGCACGTCGCGCCGTTCCTGCTCGACGGCTCCACCGTGGTGCGCGGCCACGCCTTCCTCACTGCCACTGCCGCCGACGAGGCGGCGCAGGAGTCGGATGCGGTGCGTGGCAGCTACTTCACCTCCGCGCTGCTCACCGGCCTGCGCGGCGCCGCGGACGCCAGCCACGACGGGAAGGTGACGTTGCACGAGGCCTACCAGTTCGCCTTCAACGAGACGCTGGCTCGCACCGAACGCTCGCGCGGAGGCGCGCAGCACCCCGGCTACGACATCGAGCTGGTGGGCTCGGGCGATCTGGTGCTCACCGATCTGCGGGGAAGCTCGGCCGGGCTGCTGCTCCCGCCGGCGATCGAGGGGCGGCTCTGGCTGCGGGACGGGGCGGGGAACCTCGTCGCCGAGCTGCGCAAGGCCGGCGACTCGGCCTTGGAGCTGGGGCTCGATCCCGGTCGCTACGAGGTGACCCTGGACGCCGCGGGCGGGGTCTACTCCGCGCAGATCGACCTCGTCGAGGACCGCCGCGTGGAGCTCAAGCGCGAGGGGCTGCAGCGGGTGAAGCGCGAGACGGTGGTGCTGCGCGGGGACACGCTTCCCTATCGGGTGGTGGCGGCCAACCTCTCGCTGGTGCCGCCGCTCGACGTGAACTGGAGCGGCGATCCGGCGGTGAACTACTTCGCCCTCAACCTCCTGGCGGGGCGCGGCGCGTGCCTGAAAGGCCTGGAGCTGGGCTTCTTCCTCAACTGGAGGACCGACGCGATGTGGGGAGCCCAGCTCGGGGTGGTCAACTGGGACGGCGGGCTGATGGCGGGGCTGCAGCTCGGCGTGGGCTTCAACCTCGCCGGCTGGGCTGAAGGGCTGCAGCTCGGCGGCGTGGGCAACGTCTCGGCGGAGCTGCGCGGCCTGCAGCTCGCGGGGGGATTCAACTGGGCAGACGGCTGGGCGCGCGGGGTGCAGCTCTCGGGGCTGCTCAACGTGGCGGCGCAGGGGATCGAAGGGGCGCAGCTGGGGATGGGCCTCAACGTGGCTCCGGACGCCAGCTTCCAGTTCGCTGCTGCGAACGTGGCGCGAGAGGTGGGGACGCAGGTGGGAGGCATCAACCTCGCGCGCCGGGTCGGCGGGTTGCAGCTGGGGCTGCTCAACGTCGCCGAGCACTCGGAGTGGCCGGTGGGCGCCATCAACCTCATCGGCGACGGCTATCTGCACGCCGAGCTGTGGGGCAGCGACGTCACGGTGGGCAACCTGGGGGTCAAGATGGGCGGCCGCAGGCTGTACACCCTGCTCGCGGTGGGCATGCAGCCGCGCACCGATGGCCCGCGCTGGTCGCAGACCGGCGGGCTGGGCCTGCACACCGAGCGCGGCGCGCTGTTCGCGGACATCGACGTCTCGGTCACGAACTTCACCGAGGGGACCTTCGAGCGCGCCCCGTCCTCGCTGCTCACCGCGCTGCGGGTCATGGTCGGCTGGCGCTTCATGGAGCACCTGGGGCTCGTGGGCGGACCCGCCCTCAACGTGATGACCTCCTGGTCGGGCGAGGACCTCGATCTGGCGATTACCCCGCAGAAAGCGCTCGATAGCGGCTCGGTCACGGTGCGCATCTATCCGGGGTTCATGCTCGGGTTGCAGCTCTGAGGGGATGGTGGCGGGCGTCCCTGGGGCTCTGCGGTCCTAGTGCGTCGACGTCGACGCACTAGGGCTTGCCGGGCTCTACCTCGTCGACGTCGACGAGGCGCGGGAGCCAACCGACCGCGCTATCAGTCACTCGACCCACCTTAAGGGATCGAGCTGCTGTGCCGAACCGAGTGTCGTGCGGCGGGCATTTGGCCGCGATCCAACGCGAGCAGCGAGCGCTTGCCCCTCGCGGGCGAATCGCCCCGCTGCGCTGGCGCGGTGACCAGGGGAGCTTCGGGGATGGCCAAGATTCTGCTCGTCGAAGACAACGAGATGAACCGAGACATGCTCTCTCGCCGCTTGTTGCGAAAGGGCTTCGAGGTCGACCTGGCCGTCGACGGCGCGCAGGGCGTGGAGATGGCGCGCGCAAAGCCGTTCGACCTCATCCTCATGGACATGAGCCTTCCGGTCATCAACGGCTGGGACGCCACCCGAACCCTCAAGGCCGACCCGGCGACCCAAGGCGTGCCGATCATCGCGCTCACCGCACATGCCATGGGGGGAGACCGCGAGAAGGCGCTGGATGCGGGAGCCGACGACTACGACACCAAGCCGGTCGAGCTACCTCGGCTCCTCGGCAAGATCGAGGCCCTGCTCGCCAAGGCCCCTGCCGCGCCCTGAGGAGGACCCGATGCCGGCCACGCTCTACTGGATGCAGGCAGGTGCCTGCGGCGGGGACACTTGGTCGCTGCTGAGCCTCGAATCACCGGACCTGGCGCAGCTTCTGGAGCAGCTCGAGCTCCAGGTTCTCTGGCACCCCTCCCTCTCCAACCTCAGCGCTGCCGAGCACGACCAGCTCGTCGAATCGATCACCTCGGGCGCGACCCCGCTCGACTTCCTGTGCGTGGAGGGCTCGGTCATCCAGGGCCCTGGCGGGACAGGCATGTTCGACACCTCGGGCGGCCGCGCGAAGAAGGATCTGGTCGCCCGGCTTGCAGCGCGCGCTCGCCACGTCATCGCGGTGGGCACCTGCGCCAGCTTCGGCGGGCTCTGCGCCGACGGCGCGACCGAGGCCACCGGGCTGCAGTTTCACAAGACCCGAAAGGGCGGCTTCCTGGGCGAGGGCTTTCTCGCCGGGTCCGGGCTCCCCGTCGTCAACATCCCCGGCTGCCCTGCCCACCACGACGCGGTGGCAAGCACTCTCGCGGCGCTCGCGGCGAACGCACCGCTGCAGCTCAACGAGCACAACGCCCCGCTCGAGCACTTCGGCCTGCTCGTTCACCAGGGCTGCCTGCGCAACGAGTACCACGAGTATCGCGTGGAGGAGCGGGACTTCGGGGAGCGCGGCTGCTTGTTCTTCCACCTCGGCTGCCGCGGGCCACTGGCCTATGGCCCTTGCAACAAGCTGCTGTGGAATCACCGCAGCTCCAAGACCCGGGTCGGCGTCCCCTGCGTGGGCTGCACCGAGCCGAGCTTCCCGAAGGCGCAACCGTTCTTCTCCACCCGCGCGCTGGCGGAGATCCCCATCGAGCTGCCCCACGGCGTCGACCGTGCTCACTACCTCGCCTACAAGGGCATGGCCGCTGCCGCCGCGCCGGAGCGGCTCAAGCGCCGCAAGACCCGCGTCTAGCCCGCTTCCCGACGACCCTCTGAGGAGCATCGAATGCCCCGCCGGATCACGCTGAACGCGCCGCTCAACCGCGTCGAGGGCGACCTGGAGCTGAAGGTGGAGATCGAGGACGGCGTCGTCCGCGACGCCTGGGCCTCGAGCACGCTCTATCGCGGCATCGAGAGCCTGCTGCTCGGTCGGGCTGCGCTGGACGGCCTGGTGATCACCCCCCGCGTGTGCGGCATCTGCTCCACGGCCCACCTCACCGCAGCGGTCCAGGCGCTCGACAGCATCGCTGGGGCGACTCCGCCCGCCGACGCGGTGCGGCTGCGCAACGCGGCGCTGCTGTGCGAGCTGGTCCAGAGCGACGTCCGACAGCCGTTCTTGATGTTCGCCTGCGATCTGGCCGGGCCGGCCTACGAGGGCGCCGCGTGGATCGCCGAGGCCCGGCGGCGCTGGGCTCCCTTCGTCGGCGAGACCGCGCGAGAGGTCATCCGGGAGACGAAGAAGCTGCTGGAGGTGGTGGCGATCATCGGAGGCCAGTGGCCGCACTCCTCCTTCATGGTCCCCGGCGGCATCGCCTCCCTGCCCAGCGACGCCGACCAGCGCCAGTGCCGCATGCTGGTCGACCATTTTCGCACGTGGTACGAGCGCCGCATCCTCGGCTGCAGCCTCGAGCGGTGGCACGAGGTTCGTTCCGGCGCCGACCTCGAGCGCTGGCTCTCCGAGGGGGCTCACGCCGAAGGCGACCTGGGCGCCCTGCTGCAGCTGATGCGCCAGGCTGGCCTCGACGGGCTCGGAGGTGGCCATGCCAGCTTCCTGAGCGCCGGCGGGTTCCCGCTGCCCGAGGGCAGCGCCGTCCAGCCGCTGGGCGAGGGGCGGCACCTCATCCCCGCGGGCTTCCTTCACCGTGGCGAGCGACGGCCGTTCGCCCCCGAGCACGTCGCGGAGCATGTCGCGGCCTCGTGGTACAGCGAGTCCGCGCATCTCCCGCCAGCCGAGGGCCGCACCGAGCCCTATGCCTCCGGCAACCAGGGCGCGCGCTACTCCTTCGCCAAGGCCCCACGCTACGAGGGGCATCCCGCGGAGACCGGGCCGCTCGCCGAGCTGCTGATCGCTGGCCATCCGCTCTTCCTCGACCTGGTCCGCGAGCGCACGACCGTGCTGGCTCGCGAGCTCGCGCGCGCGGTCCGCCCCGCCTACCTTCTGCCGGCGTTGGAGGCCTGGCTGACCGAGCGCGGCGACGGCCGGACCTATGCCCCTCCTGGCGAGATCCGCGAGGGCGCCGGCTGCGGCGTGCTGCAGGCCACACGCGGATTCCTGGGCCACTGGGTGCGTATCGAAGAGGGCCTCATCCGCTCCTACCAGATGGTCGCGCCCACGGGTTGGAACGCGTCGCCCCGCGACGCCGGCGGGGTGCGCGGGCCTATCGAGGAGGCGATGATCGGCGTGCGCTTGAAGGACCCCGCAAACCCGATCGAGCTCGGCCACGTCGCGCGCTCGTTCGACCCCTGTCTCGTCTGCACCGTGCACGCCCTGTCCGACGGGCGCGCCCTGGACCGCGTCACGCTGGAGCTGTGAGATGCGGCGCATCATCTGCATCGGCAACCGCTACGTGAGCGAGGACTCGGCGGGGCCGCGCGTCTACGACCACTTGCGCCTGGAGCCTCTGCCGGTCGGGGTAGAGGCCGTCGACGGCGGCCTCGCAGGGCTCGACCTCCTGGGCTGTGCCGATGGCGCCGAGCGGCTGGTCTTCGTCGACGCGGTGGTCGGTCTGGGAGCACCCGATGGCGTCGCCGAGCTCGTCCCGGCTGCCATCGCCGCCACCGCCGGCGCGGCGTTCGGGCACGCCGCCGGACTCCCCTACCTGCTGCGGGCCCTGCCCCTCTACTGCGAGGGGCCGGCTCCCGAGGTGCGGGTGGTCGGCGTCGAGGGGCCGGCGGACAATCTCGTCGTGAGGCGCGCCGCCGCGCTCGCGCTCAGGCTCGCCTGTGCTCCCGGAGGGTCGGCGAATGGATGACAGGCCCCGCTCCGACGCCTCTCCCGCCGCCTCGGGGCGAGAGCGCGCTCCGCGCCTGGATCTTCGCGTGGCGCAGCGCCGCCTGGACGCGCTCGAGGAGGAGAATGCCCAGCTCCACGCCGAGGTGCTGGTGGCTCGACGCGCCTCGGAGATCACCGCCTCGCTGGTCGCCGAGCAGTTCGTCAAGCTGGAAGCAGTGCTCAAGCTCGTCGAGGAGAAGGCCGCCACCGAGAAGCACCTGAGCGCCGAGCTCGCCGCGCAGCTTCGCGACTCGGTGCGGCGCCAGCAAGAGCTCGACGAGGCCCGGGTCTCCGCCGAGTCCGCCAACCGCACCAAGAGCACCTTCCTGGCGAACATGAGCCATGAGCTGCGCACGCCTCTCAACGCCGTCATCGGCTACTCGGAGATGCTCTCCGAGGACGCCGAGGATCGCGGCGACGCGGGCGCCGTGGCCGACCTCAAGAAGATCCACAGCGCCGCCAAGCACCTGCTCACGCTCATCAACGACGTGCTCGATCTCTCCAAGATCGAGGCGGGCAAGATCGAGCTCTACCTCGAGACGCTCGAGGTCGCGGATCTCGTCGGCGACGTGGCCTCGACCGTCGGGCCGCTGATGGAGGCGAAGGCCAACAAGCTCGAGGTGCGCTGCCAGCCCGCCCTGGGCGCGATGCGCAGCGACCTCACCCGGCTCCGCCAGTGCCTGTTCAACCTGCTGAGCAACGCGGCCAAGTTCACCGAAGGCGGGACGGTGACCCTCGCGGTGCGCCGTGAGCGCGTGGGGGACTCGGAGTGGCTGACCTTCGATGTCTCGGACACCGGCATCGGCATGACGCCCGAGCAGATGGGCAAGCTCTTTCAGCCCTTCACGCAGGCCGACTCCTCGACCACCCGGAAGTTCGGGGGCACCGGGCTGGGGCTCACCGTGACCCGGCACCTGTGCCGGCTGATGGGCGGGGACTGCAGCTTGCGCAGCGAGCTGGGCGCGGGCTCGACCTTCTCCATCCGCCTTCCCTCCGACCCCCAGGCGGTGCCGCCGGCCGCCGCGACGCCCATCGCCGAGCCGAATTCGAGCCCGGTCGCATCGGGTCCCCTGGTGCTGGTCGTGGACGACGACCCGGTCGCTCGCGACCTCCTCGGACGCATGCTCGGCCGTGACGGCTACCGTGTCCAATGTGCCGCGAGCGGCGCAGAGGCCCTGCGGCTGGCGCCGGAGCTTCAGCCCAAGGTCATCACCCTCGACGTCGTCATGCCCGGCATGGACGGCTGGGCAGTGCTCTCCGCCCTCAAGGCCGACCCTCGGACCGCCGCCATCCCGGTGGTCATGCTGACCATGCAGCAGGACTGCCAGATGGGCGTCTCGCTGGGCGCGGTGGACTACCTGGCCAAGCCTATCGAGCGGCAGCACCTGACGGCGGTGCTGCGCCGCCACGCCGGCCATACGCCTTGCCACGCCTTGGTCGTGGACGACGACCCGACCACGCGCGAGATGTTGCGCCGCCAGCTGGAAGGCGACGGGTGGGCGGTGGCCGAGGCGGAGCATGGCCGCGCTGGCCTCGAGCAGCTGGCGGTCCACGTGCCGCAGGTCGTTCTGCTCGATCTGACGATGCCGCAGATGGATGGGTTCGAGTTCCTGGCCGAGATGCGCAAGAGAAGCGAGTGGCGGGCAGTGCCGGTGATCGTGGTGACGGCCAGGGACCTCACCTCGGAGGACCGAGCGCGTCTGGCCGGCAACGTCGAGCAGGTGCTCCAGAAGGGGACCTATCGCCACGACGATCTGCTGGTCGAGATGCGGGCCTTGCTGAGCGGCGCGACTTCGAGAGACGCGGTGAGTTGAGGAAGGGACCATGGCGAGCGACGGCTCCGATCGGTCGGTGGACGCTCTGGCGCAGACGCGCCACGACCTGCGCAACCACGTCAACCAGATCCTCGGCTACAGCGAGCTGCTCGAGGAGGAGTCGCAGGAGGCAGGATTCACCGCGGCGGTGCCGACGCTGCAGAAGATCCAGACCGCGGCGCGCCGGCAGCTCGACCTCATCGAGACGCTGCGCTCAGGCTCTTCGCCCGAGCGCGCGCCCTCGGCCGGGCTTGCACCGCCTCCGCCTCCGGCGACCCCACGAGCCGAGCCGGCTCAAGGCGAGGCCGTGGAGCCCGGCGAGGAGATGGACGGGGGAAGGGTCCTCGTCGTCGACGACAACGAGATGAACCGCGACATGCTGCAACGGCGCCTGCAGGGCAGGGGCTTCGCGGTGCAGGTGGCGGAGGACGGCGGGAAGGCCTTGGAGCTGCTCTCCAAAGGTGAGCTCGACCTGGTCGTCCTCGATGTGATGATGCCCGGCATCAGCGGGCTGGACGTGCTGGTCGCTCTGCGCAAGACGCGGTCGCCCTCGGACCTGCCGGTGATCATGGCGACGGCGCGTGACACGAGCGAGAACATCGTCGAGGCATTGCGCCTGGGCGCCAATGACTATGTCACCAAGCCTATCGACTTCCCGGTGGTGCTGGCGCGGGTCCGCACCCAAGTCGCGCTGAAGCGGCAGAGCGACCGCATCCGGCAGCTGATGCACGAGCTCGACCTTCGCAACCGGGTCATCAAGGAGGACCTCGACCGGACACGGGAGGAGCTGGACCTCCTCATGCTTCTCTCGCGGGCGGACGAGCTGCTCGTGACCCTCAGCCCGTCCTCGCTCGCGGCCCTCTCCGAGCTCGTCGCCCCTTTCCTGGGCCAGCGGGTCGGCTTCTCGGTGACCGTCGGCGGCGAGCGCGTCCACTGCCCGGCAGAGGCATCGAGGGCAGAGTGCGTCCGAGCCGTACAGCCCGCTCCGGGCGTCGAGGCCTCGGCAGCGTGCAGCGCCGACCTCGACGAGCGGCGCAACCAGGTCCTGATGGCCGTGGTCGCGCGGCTCGGTGCCGCCGGCGTCCGGCAGGCCCTGGAGCGAGAGCAGACCGAGCGGGCTATCAGCGCGGAGCGGGGGAGCTTGACGGCGGCCCTCGCTCACGAGGCGAACTCACCCCTCGGCGCCCTCATCGCCGACCTTGGATTCATGCAGTCCGAGCTGGCCACCTCCACCGACGCCGACCTGGTCGCGGCCTCCCAGCAGTCCCTCGCCGCCGCCAAGCGCATCGCCGCGATCCTCAAGCAGCTACGGCTGGCAGGCACGGGGTCGTCCCTGACGCGCATTCGAGCCCGTGACCTCGCCCTCGCCCTTCTCGGTGCCCGTGGCGCCGACGTGCCGTGGCCCGACGACGAGGTCACC
>JACRCT010001033.1 GCA_016218885.1 Deltaproteobacteria bacterium
GGATGGAGCTCTGGTGCTCGGAAACGGCGAGCTCCTCCGATGGGATGGGCGGTTTTGGTCTCCTGTCAGCGCCGCGCCAATCCCGCCCTTGGACGTCTGGGCGACATCCGGGGACGACATCTGGGCGGTGGGGACACTGGGGAAGATCTTCCACTTCGATGGAGTCACTTGGAGCCAGGTTCCCAGCGGGACCACCCATCCGCTCCATGAGATCTTCGGGCGGGGGGCCGACGACCTCTGGGCCGTGGGCGGAAGCTTCCTGGATGGAGAGGCGGATCTCCTGCACTGGGATGGGAGCTCGTGGCGCCGTGTAGAAGTGCCCTTCAACGAGCCGCTGGGCCGCGTTCGCACCAGTCCCGATGGCGATGTCTGGGTGACCGGGCTGATGAATTCGTCGCTGTTCCACCTTCGGTGACCTGGCAGGTCGAGCGGCAGAGCGTCGGTCTTCGAGAGGTTCCCGAGACAGAAGAGCCGCAGCGGAAGTGGATGCCATCCTGAACATCGGGGCGCAAAAACCGGTCAGCCCGAGCGTAGCTCCCGCCGAGTAGCGGCGGGAGTGGAGTGTGCGCCTGGCATGGGCGCAGAACAGGAGGTGAAAGTCCTCTCGGGACCCTGACTGGGGGAACCCGACACCTATGAAGGCAAGGGCGCTGGCGGAGGCAAGGAGGGCGTGGGCCCGCGAGGGAGCGTCTGGTGGAAGCCTATGGTGAAGGATCGAACCGAACGAAAGTGAAGCGTCGTAAGGCGTGCGCCCGCGGGACAGCCGGCACTTAGCGGTGAAGCCCGATATCAGTCGGGCGGGCGTGCGTGGGGACGACGGTTTGGTCTGAAGTTCTGCGTCACTTACCCAGGGAGATCTCTCGGCCTCCGGCCGGTTGGACGGTAGCCGTCGAGGACCAAAGACGAGATGGCGATGGGACGAGAGAAGTCGGATGGTCGCGTGGTACCGGAAGGCCGCCGAAAGGCGGTCCCAATCGCAGCCGTACAGCGAGGAGGGAAGGCGACCACGGCCAGCCAATGGGCAAGACAGCTCGAACTGTTCCACGAGACAGCCGACAGCCCGCAAGGGAACGTCGACGGAGCGGACACCGGCCTACCGGTGCCTGCGACGATCGCGGTGCCGAAGTCGTGGGACACAACGGGCGAGACACTGCCAGCAATGACGATGGAGAAGGTGGCGGACGTTGGAAACTTGTTGAGGGCGTTCTCGAAGGTGAAGTCGAACAAGGGCGCTCCCGGACCCGACCGGCAGAGCATCCAAGAGGTGGAAGAGCACCTTGAGGAGGCGCTGCCGGCACTGCACCGAGCACTCCTGGGCGGAAGCTATCGCCCAGGAATGATCCGCCGCGTGTGGATTCCGAAGTCTGGAGGAGGGCAGAGGGGCCTTGGCATTCCCGATGTGATCGACCGAGTCGTGCAGCAGGCGGTGCACCAAGTGCTCTGCCCGCACTATGACCCAACGTTCCACGAGAGTAGCCATGGCTTCCGGGAGGAGCGCAGCTGTCACACGGCCATCGCCGAGGCCCGAGGGTATCTGGAGGCCGGCTACGGATGGGTCGTGGATCTCGACCTGGAGAAGTTCTTCGACCGGGTCCACCACGATCGTCTGCTGTCGCGGCTGGAGGAGCGGGTGAAGGATCGCCGGCTCATCCAGCTCATCCGACGGATGCTCAAGGCCAAGGTGGTGATGCCGGATGGAGTGGTCGTGAGCACGGAAGAAGGCACGCCGCAAGGCGGGCCGCTCTCCCCGCTGCTCAGCAACATCGTGCTGGATGAGCTTGATGCGGAGCTCTCCCGGCGCGGCCTCCACTTCGTGCGATACGCCGACGACTGCAACATCTACGTTCGTAGTGAGCGGTCTGGGCGACGCGTGATGGCCAGCGTGAGCCGATTCATCGAGGGCCGGCTACGGCTCAAGGTGAACACGGTGAAGAGCGCCGTTGCTCGACCAGAGGAGCGGCACTTCCTCGGCTTCCGCCTTCGGCGCGAGCCGGAGACGGGGGAGGTGGAGGTGCTTTTGTCGAAGCGGTCGAGCGACCGCGTCGGCGAGAGGATCCGCGAGTTGACGCCACGGAACTGGGGGCGGTCCCTCAAGGACTGCTTGCTGGGACTGAGGATGTATCTGCTCGGCTGGGTCGGCTTCTTCTGGATCTGCACCGCCGCGGAGGAGCGGACCTTCGCCCACCTGGATGCCCACATCAGGCGCCGGCTGCGAGCCCTGGTGCTCCGGCACTGGAAACGCAGGCGGTTCATCGTTCGCCAGCTAATCCGCTTGGGAGTCAGACCCAACACCGCCTGGCAAAGCATCTACAAGGAGCACCGCTCCTGGTGGGCACTCAGCCATACTTCAGCCGTAGACCGGGGGTTGCGCAACGCGTATTTCGCCGAGCGCGGACTCGTGTCGATCCTGGACGAGTGGAAGGCGAAGATTCGCAAGCACGCCATGGCCCCGGTGCAGTTGGCATTGGCACTGGGATAGCTGCGGGTGGCATCACCGGCGCTGAACTACTGGGATTGAGTTCCTGGAACGTCAGCGTCCCGAAGAGCCGGATGTGAGATCCACAAGTCCGGTTCCGTGGGAGCCGGGGCGGCGCGAGCCGCCCTGGCTACCCGACGGAGCGAGGGCCCTCGACTTCGGGGCTCGCGCCGCTCGCCCCTGCGCTCGGGGAGAACAGGAGTTCGCCCGCCATGATCAGGATGGCATCCACTCCCGCCGCATCACCGATCAGTGCAGGGGCGGCTCGGCCTGTGGCGCCGGAGCGGTGGCCGCTTCGCGCTCGCGGCGCCCGGCCTGGTGGTCGCGTGCCACCAGGACGTAGATGGCGGGGACGAGGAAGAGCGTGATCAGGGAGCTGATGGCCATGCCGGCGACGAGGACCAGGCCGATGCTGTTGCGCGCCGCGGCGCCGGGGCCGGAGACCAGGGTCAGCGGCAGGTGGCCGCAGACGGTGGCCACGCTGGTCATCAGGATGGGACGCAGCCGCGTCAGCGCCGCCTCCTGCACCGCGTCGAGCTTGGAGCGCCCCTCCCGCTGCAGCCGGTTGGCGAACTCGACGATCAA
>JACRCT010001034.1 GCA_016218885.1 Deltaproteobacteria bacterium
CCTTGCTCGGCTGCGCCTTCCTCCGACGCCCGGCGAAGCCTCGCCATCGCCTCGAGGAAGAGTGGGCAGCTCTTGAAGTCGCCTTGCGCGCAGGGCCCCGAGGGAACCAGCCGGTTGACGGGTAGCGGCTTCTTGCACGCGCAGGCGTCGCAGAAGGCCATCACCACTTCCTTGAGGAATGGGCAGCCCGAGTTCATGCACCCTCCTTCAGCAATCATCGGGCCACATGCTATCCCCTCGTAAACACGAGGCACCAGTGCCGAGGCGTCGACTTTTCCGGCACCCCGCCCGGGGGGCGGATGCTTCCCTCAGAGGGAAGGGCTAGGCGGACCCTCGTGGAGAGATTCTCGGCGGGGCGTCGAGAATCTCGACGCTCTCGAAGCGAGGATCTGGCCAGACCTCGGTCCGGCGAAGGGCTTCCTCGGGCGCTGCTCGGGCCCGCGGATGGCGATCGAACGGAGGCATCCGAAGAGCGGCATCCTTCATCGGCATTTGCGTTCATCAATATGAATTGTCAGGGCATTCAAGTGCGCCTATATTGCCGCGTCTTTGAACATTCACATTCCGATGAAATCACCTGGAGCTGCAATGCCCACCAATCTCGATATCACTGAAGCCGTTCGCGCCATCATCGCCGAAGAAGTCACCGCCCTCCTCGCTCCCTACCAGGAGCTGATGGACCGCCTGGAGGCCCTCTTTGGTGAAGGGCCGACGCGGCGCGGGCCGGGACGTCCCCAGGTGAGAGAGGAGGCTGCTCCGGCTCCCGCTCGTGCACGCCGGCGTCGCGGTTCGAAGGCGAAGAAGCTCTCGCGCCTCGTCAGGCAGTTCAGCGTCGGCCAGAGCGTGAGCTATCGACAAGGCCGCGGGTCTTTCGCGGCGACGGTCACCGACATCGACTTCGAAGGCGGAGAGCTGGTTCTCAAGCGCGTCTCCGATGGCAAGGAAGTCGTCCGGCCCGCGACCAAGGTCGAAGCCGGCGCCGCCGCGACCTCCGAGCCCGCGACCAAGCCCGCTCGCAAGGGCAAGGGTGGCCGAGGGGCGCGGAAGGGGCGCCAGACCAAGGCCTCGAAGCCCCAGAGCACCGAGGCGTTCAGCGTGGGCCAGAACGTCACGTACAAGCAGGGCAAGGGAACCTTCGAGGCCAAGGTCGTCGCGATCGATGAGAAGACCGGACAGGTGGCTTTGGAGCGAGTCATGGACGGCAAGAAGGTGAAGCGTCCGGCGGCCAAGGTCGGCGCGGCGGCGTAGCGAGTCTACCGGCTCAGCGATTCAGCTCTCAGCCACCGCCCCTCCGGGCGGTGGCTGTTTGCTATTCCTCGCGCAATCCGAATCGTTTGATCTTGTTGTAGAGCGTCGCCCGATCGATCCCCAGGGCACGTGCGGCTTGGGTCACGTTGCCGCCGAGCTGCTGGAGAACGAAGGCGATGTGGCGCTTCTCGACCTCCTCGAGCGTCGCCAGGAGCTGCTCCGGGCCCTGCACTGCGGCTGGCGCGGCGAGGCCGAGGTGCGCAGCCTGGATGATGCCCCCCTGGGAGACGACCGCGCCGCGCTCGAGCACGTTGCGCAGCTCGCGCAGGTTGCCGGGCCAGTGATGCGCCAGCAGCAGCCCCATGGCCTCGCCAGAGACGGTGTCCAGCGGCTTCTGCAGCGTGACCGAGAGCTGCTCCAGGAAGTGCTCGACCAGGAGCGGGATGTCCTCACGGCGCTCGCGCAGCGGCGGCAAGGTGATGGGGATGACGTTGAGCCGGTAGAAGAGGTCCTCGCGGAATTGCCCGCTGGCCACCGCCTTCTGGAGATCCCGATTGGTGGCAGCGACGATGCGCACGTCCACCTCGATGGGGTCGTTTCCGCCCAGCCGGTGGAAGCGCCGGTCCTCGAGCACCCGCAGCAGGTCGAGCTGCAGCTTGGGGGTGATGTCTCCCACCTCGTCGAGGAAGAGCGTGCCGCCTCCGGCCGCCTCGAACTTGCCGATGCGCCGGGCATGGGCGCCGGTGAAGGAACCCTTCTCGTGTCCGAACAGCTCGCTCTCCAGCAAGCTCTCGGTGAGCGCCGCGCAGCTGACAGCGACGAAGGGTCCGGCGGTCCGCGGGCTCTCCTCGTGGATGGCGCGCGCCAGCACCTCCTTGCCCGTGCCGCTCTCGCCCAGGACGAGCACCGTGGAGCAGCTGCGCGCGGCGGCCCGGGCGAGCTCGAAGATGGCCTGCACCGCCGGGCTCTTGCTGATCAGGTCGTGGAAGCGCAGGCCGCGCTTGAGCTCCTTGCGCAGCACCTCGTTCTCGCGAAGCAGCGCCTGCTGGGCGGCGATCTTCTCCACCATCAAGGAGAGCTCTTCGGGATCGAACGGCTTGACCAGGTAGTCGAAGGCGCCTTCCTTCATGGCCTGCACCGCGGTGTCCACGGTGGCGTAGGCGGTCATGATGACCACCGTCAGATCGGGCTGGAGCTTGCGAGCCTCGGCCAGCAGCTGCAGGCCGTCCATCCCCGGCATCTTGAGGTCGGTGATGAGGATGGAGCGTCGCTGCGCCCTGAGCTTCTCCAGCGCCCGGGGTCCGTCCTCGGCCACGTCCAGCGCATAGCCG
>JACRCT010001035.1 GCA_016218885.1 Deltaproteobacteria bacterium
ACGAGGTCCTCGGGCGCCTCGACCCGGCGGGTCATGTGAGCGCCGCGCGCGCTGACGCGCCGGCCCCCGAGCGGGGGCAAGGGCGCCTCAAGCGCGTGCTTCTGGGCGCGATCGAAGCAGGCGAGGTCGATGCCATTGCGGATGACCGTGATCCGCTCCTCGGGGAGCCGCTCGCGCTCGAGCAGCTGGCGCTTGATCGCCTCGGCGTTGGCGACGACGTGATCCGCGCCGCGCGTCGCCGCCGCCAGCGCCAGGCGCTGGACCGGTCCGTGCCAATGCGCCAGGTCCAGCCGCCCGACGATGACCGCGGTGCGAGCCAGCTTCGCCGCCGGCACCGCGAGCAGCGCCGTGTAGAAGTCGTGGGCGTGAACGAGCTGGACGCGCTCGCGGCGCAGGTACCCCGCCAAGCGGGCGATCTGCGCGAGCGTGTGAGCGCGCGCCACGCTCCCCGCCAGAGGGACCTCGAACGGCTCGAGGCCCAGGGCGCGCACCGCAGGCAGATGCGCCCCGGCGAGATGGATGGCGGCCGCCCGAGGCTGGAAGCGCTCGGCGAGCCCGCGCAGCAGCTCCACCGCTTGGCCCTCGGTGCCCCCGAGGTGGAAGTTGTTGACGAACTCGACGATGGTCGGCCGCTCCTGGATGGATACGAGTTCCCGCTCGGCTCTCATGGGCGACCTCCTGGACCCGCGGTTAGGAAATGGGAGACGGGGACGGCCTGGACGAGGCGTCGCTGCTCAGGAACGCCGCTTCCTCGGGGGCGGTCCGGGCGATCCGGTCTGCCGCGGCACTGAGCGCGGTCAGGAAGAAGAAGTGCGCGGAGAGGACGTAGCCGCTCAGCATGTCGCACCGGATGTAGCCCGCAAACCCGGCGGTGAGGGCGCGCGCCAGAGCCCCCACCTCTGGATGCTTCCAGGCCCGAACCCCTCCTCCCAGGGTTCCGGAGACGAAGGACAGGAAGAGGAAGAACCCGACGAAGCCGAGCTCGCCGATCTCGGCGAGGAAGATGTTGTGGGCGACGAAGCGGGCGGTCCGCGCCTCACCCCGGGCATAGCTCGGCCAGGCATGTACGAAGGCCCCGGCTCCGACACCGGTGAGCGGCCGATCGTGGTTGATCGCCGCGGTGACCTCCCAGGCCCACACCCGTCCCTGCGCCGAGAGGTCCACGCCGTACTCGGTGATGCTCTCGGTGCGCGACCAGAAGCTGCGCGGCGCGAAGACGGCAATGCCCAGCAAGGCCACTGCCGCCGCCAACCCGCTGCGCAGCTTGCGGCCACCGGAGACCGCCCACAGGCCCAGCGCCAGGGCCAGGCCCAAGGCTCCACCGCGCGAGTGCGCGAGGATGATCGCCGCGATGCCCAGCCCCCCCGCGAGCCCCCCGACGACCCTCATCCAGGATGCGCGGTCGCGCGAGATGGCAAAGGCGAATGCGACCGGGACGATCGCCACCAGGCTCATCGCCAGGTGGTTCGGGTCGAGATACACCCCGAGCCAGTGCGCGCGGTAGCCGTCGATCAGGTTCACCTCGCGGCGCCAGTAGTCGACGGTGCCTATCGAGGGCGCCAGCGAGGCGAGGACGGCGGCGAAGGCGATCCACGCCAGCCGCCGCGGGGTGTTCACCAGGTTGACGATCGTCAGGTAGATGGCGATGAGCTTGAGCAGCTCCAGGCCGTTGCCCCGCGAGACCTGCGGGTTGAAAGACCAGCTCGTCGACACCATCGCCCACACGCCCAGCGAGAGCAGGCACAGCCCCCGCCAGCCGTCCCAGGTGAAGGACATCCCGCGGGCAACGCGGGCGAAGACGACCAGCATCGCCGCCAGCGCCGCGGTCGTCAGCGCCGGACGCAGCGGCCCCAGGAAGGGGAACAGGTTGACGATGCTGGAGTAGAGCGCGACCGCGAAGGCCACCACTCCTGCATAGGCAAGCCGATCCCGTGACTCCAGCTTCGAGAAGCCCTCCAAGGAGCCCCCCCTTCGCGACCCCCGTGAGAACGGAGCGAGCCTCGCCCCGGACCCCACGACTCCGGCGGGGGCATAGCAGCCCACGTGCCATGCCGCCGCACGAGGCCGAGCCGGCGTCCGCGGCCTCCGACCGGGACACGACTGGCCATGGCGATACCGTGCAGTGGAAAGCGGCTTCCGCCCTGCCCCTTTGGAGGAGCCCCCGCTCAGCATTTGAGCAAGAGGAGAGGAACGCCCGAGACTGCTCGGGGCTCCGCCAGGCGCAAAGGCTCCACCGAGTCGGCGAGACCGACATGCTTGATGGCGGAGTACAGGTCCTCCGCCGGCATCAGAGGATCTAGGTGCTTGTGCTGCAGGCACGTGCCTGCGGTGCGCAGGTGCAGGTGCGCTGCTGCCGGGTTGCGTCGATCGAGCGAGTCGTCCTTCGAGCCGGCCATCTCAACCAGCCCCAGCTCGTCGGGATTGTCGACACTCACGGTTGTGCATCACTGGGCGAAGGCACTGCTCGAGCTCATCCGCCTGTGGCAACTCGCCTCCAGTCCGATCGCTTCGCTCGAGCAGGAGCTCGAACAGCTGCAGAGGTTCCTCGCCGCGAGGCGTAGCACCATGCCGCGACGACGGTGACCGTGTGCTTCATGAACGCGATTGCCACCTTGACCGGCCGCAGCCTCCTCAAGGACTATCTCGCAGCGCCACAGGGCCTGATCACGTACGCGTGCGGCCGATCTTCCGATCCGAGGGCGATTCAATGGCCGCGGTAGGCAGACTGAAGCTGACGCTTCGCGCGAAGTACGTTCCATTCTTGGTCGTGCTCCTCACGACGACGGGTTGCTCGTTCGCCGGAGAGTTCGGTGACTACTGCAATCCCTTCAGCCATGGGCCGCAGTGCGTAGAAGGCTTGGAGTGCGTCGAGGATCCGTCTGACCCGAGCTGCTCGGCTGAGTGCGATCTGATCTGCGTACGACCGTGCCCCTGTCCAGACGGCTGCCACTGTCGGTCTGTGCACTTCGGCCAGTCTTTCTGCGCTGAGAACGTCGAAGGCGGAAGTGGTCGCAGCCCCCCGCTGTGCAGGTAGCGAGCCCCCGCGCACTGATGTTGACGACCCCGGGAGGCTGGACGCCGAACTCGGAAGGGCAGTGGGGCGTACGCCCGGAATCGAAATTCACAAAAGAAAAACACGGGGTTGCAAGACTTGACAGCGCAGTCCCGGTCAACTCACGCCAGACGTCGTGCAACGGCTGGTTCGAGCTCCCGTCATCTCACTAGACCGATCCGCAATCTCCTGGAGAGTCAATGTTTACGCCCCGTGTGATTTCCACATTCATGTGTTTCGCGGCAGTGCTATCCCAGAGTCTCCTTGGCTGCGGACACGTCTTGCAAGACGGTACAGACGCGAGCCAATCCGATTGCAGCTCGATACCGAAGTCTCAAGCGCTCTCCCAGCCTTGCTGCTCGAGCTGGGGCGTCGATGCGTGCGGCGCTGGTCTATTCTGTGCCGCCTTCGATGGCCGAACCCAGTCGAGCTGCTATGCCGAGTACTCCCGCTTGGACCAGCAAGAGTGCCGCGCCGATGAACAATGCGCTTCGCGTGGCTGCAATGCGCAGGCGCAAAGGTGCATGTCGATGCCCATTGCGGCTTGCACTGCCGAGATAGGCTGCGCGCCCGCGACGACGGGGGATCGCATGGTGTGTGCTCCAGAGCACTCCAACTCTGCCCTCAAATGCCTCGCGACCACGGGCGAAGTGCTTCAGCCTTGCGGGAGCAATAACGACTGCAACTCCAGCAACTGCCAGGAGTACCGTTGCTGCCCGGAGGGGTACCTCTACTGTGACGGAAACTGCGTGGACGTCAGGACCAGCAGCCGGCACTGCGGTGCCTGCGGGAGCGCGGTGCCGGAGTATGCATCGTGCGTCGATGGAGCTCCGCGCTGCGGCTACGACCGCACGCTGTGCGACGGAGCCTGTGTGGACCTTGGTTCGGACGACGTAAACTGCGGCACCTGCGGGACCGCATGCGGCACGGAGGTCTGCGCCTCAGACATTTGCTTCCGAACCGAACGTTGCCACTCCCCGGGCGTATGCAGCAGGTCGGTCGAGGCTCCCAATCTCGACACCGATTGTCTCGCCACTTGTGGCGCGTCGGCCTGCTACCACCAGACCGCGGTCTACACCGGGGTCGGCGCCGGGTGCGCCGCCGATGGAAGCAGGAGCATCGGGGATTGCGACGCGACCCCCAATCCTTCCTACACCTGGGGCATCGGCTGCCAGATGGAGCTCACCTCGATCGTCTGCTCGTGCGGCCCCTGACGCGAATACTGTCATCGCCCTGCAGCCACTCAGGACCGCCCTCCAGCTCCTCCCCATCGCCAGCCACCGCTCCGGATCCTTTCGCCTTCTGCGAAGCGCATCAAGGACGAGGACGTCGCCGGCTGTGCTTTGGTCGTCCGACACGCCTTGCGACGGCGGCTACGGCGCGATGTCGAGCGGCGGCGCGCTTCGGCGGAGCATTCGGAGCATGCGTCGACGGGGAGCGCTGTGCAGCGGAGGGCGCAGGTTCTCTCTGCCGCGGAGTAGCCACGTCAGCCGATGGCGAGGTGTTCGGGCGAGAGGGAGCTGGTCAGTCCGTGACGGCGCGATGGGTGCGCGTCTGAACCGTTCGGCGTCGGCAATAGCCTATGTCCCGATGGCCAACGCGCTGCGGCCACCACTAGCACTTGTCTGTCCGGCCGCTCGGCCCTCACCGGTGTGGCCGAGCTTGCGAGCGAGGCCTCCGAAAGGTGGGGCATTCCCCACCGGGCAAGTTGCGCTACGTGGCGCAACTTCGGTTCCGAAACGCAGGCTCGACCAAGGACGGCAGCCCCAACCGTGCCATGCCGCCGCACGAAGCCGAGCCGGCGCGCCAGCATCCGGGCCCGGGGCGCAACTGGCCATTGCGGTGCCCTGCCCCTTTGGAGGAGCCCCCGCTCAGCCTTTGCTCAATAGGAGAGGCAAGGGAGTGTCAGCGGCGAGCGTGCCCAAACCCCAGGGCTCTCCGACGTCCTCGAGCAGGCGCGTGACCAGGACGTTCTCGAACGAGGTCGCCGCTCGGGCGTGGCCCTCCGACAGGGCCCGCGCCTCACCCCGAAGCCTCGCCAAGGCTCGCCGGGCAGCTTCGCTGAGCTGGGGCTTGCCCTCCTGCTCGGCGAACGCCGCATCGGCGAAGGCGCGTACGCGGTCGACCTTGAGAGCATCAAAGGTGAAGCCCTCGCCCAGCAGGTCGTGCGCCAAGGCCGTCAGGAAGAAATCGGAGAAGCGCAGGAACGAGAGCGGCTCCCCCGGGCGGCACGCTTGCGCCAGCTGCGCTCCGGACTTGGTATCGAAGCCCAGGCGCTCCAGCACCTCGATGAGCCTCTCGGCCTCGTCCAGCGCCGCCGAGACCCGCGCCACGTCCTCGCGGTCCCGAAACGACCGCAGCCGCTCTTCGGGCGCGGAGGCGTCGTCCAGGGCCTCGGCGTACTGGGGGCGCTTGCGGCGCAGGCCCGCCACGACCGCGTCCAGCGGACGATCGAAGAGGGGCTGGTCCTTGGAGCCAGGGAGTGAGGCCTTCCCCGACTTGAGCAGCCGGTCCGCCCGGTACTTGAGCCGCAAGGCGAGGCTGACGCCGACCTGGAAGACGCGCTTGAGCGGCGCCGCCACCAGCAGGGCCAAGCCCGCGTTCACATCGCCCCTCGCCGCGTGCTCCAGCCCCATGGAAAGCGTGTCGCGGGCGGCCAGCAAGGCGCGTTGAACCTGCTCGAAGTCACCAGGGTCGACCGACTCGACCACCATCACCGCGTTGAGCACCGTGACCAGCTGCCGCTCGAGCACCGACCGGTCGGCCTCCGGCACCAGGGCGGCCACGCGGTCGAAGAAGCGGCCCTGCGGCTGGAAGCGGACCAGGAAGAAGCTGTCGGGCACGTGGGGCGCCTTCTCGAGCACCGGCAGCGCCGCGTCGGGATCGAGCCACGCGAAGTACGAGAGGGCCTCGGAGAGCTCGGGGAAGCCCAGATCCTGCATTCGCCCGCTGCGCCAGCGGAACGCCGTCTCCTCCAGCTCGGAGGGGGTCTCCCAGCGCACCGCCTCGAGCAGGCGCGCGGTGCGGAACGGGTCCTCGGCGTACAGCTCGTCGAGCAGGCGCTTCACCCCCAGATACTCGGTGCCCTCCACCAGGTACTCCACCAGGTACCGCCCCTCGGGCGAGCGGAAGGAGGTTCCCTGCGGCTCGGGATCGGGGTCCTCCTCCAGGTCGTGGACGCGGGTCGCGCTGCGCAGCACCAGCTCGAGCAGCTCGATGTCGAGCGTGTGGATCTTCTTGCGGAAGCGCTGCTCCTCTTCGTCGGTCCCGGCGGCCCGCAGCCAGAACAGGGCGGTGGCGGGCTCGAGGTGATCGCGCCGCCAGGCGTCGAGGTCGATGAACGCCCGGAACTGCTCGGGGCTCGCCAGGCGCACCAGCTCCACCGAGTCGGCAAGGCCGACATCCTTGATGGTGAAGTACAGGTCCTCGGCCGGCATCAGGGGGATCAACGCCTCGCACCTGGGGTGCGAGATCAGCAGATCGAGACGCTGCGCCGACGTCGTCGCCTTGCCGAGCTCGCGCTTGAGCTCGGCGCGCGCGAGCGCCGCCTCCTGGGCCCGCGTCACCTCACCGTTGCCTCGCTTCTCGTCTGCCATGCTCCCGAGACTCCTCTCCCTACCCCGCCCTGCGTCGATACCCCTGTGCGAGCTCGCGCGCCAGCTCCTCGTGCCGCGCCCCCAAAGGCTCCAGCTCGACCCGGCGCGTGCGCTCGCCGGTTCGGACCAGGCGGACCAGCAGCCTCTCCGGCGGCATCGCCTCCGGAACCCGGTCGACCCACTCGACCACGGTCGCCCCCTGCCCCAGCAGGTCGAAGAACCCGGTCGCGTACAGCTCGTCGGCGTCCGCCAGCCGGTACAGGTCGGCGTGGTGGAGCAACAGAGCCCTGCCGCGGTAGGGGTAGACGATGGCGAAGGTGGGGCTAGCCACCTCGGACTCGGACACCCCCGCGCCTTCGGCGATGCCGCGGGTCAGAACGGTCTTGCCCGCGCCCAGATCGCCTATGAGCCCCACGAAATCGCCGGTGCGCAGCAGGGTCCCCAGGCAGGCGCCCAGCCGACGCATCGCCGCGGGCGAGCGCACCGAGAAGCTGCGCTCCCGAACCCCACTCTTCGAGCTCACGCTTCCCACGAGGCCCACACCTCCGTCATCCCCTCGAGCAGATCCGTCGCGATCCCGGGCATGAAATGCTTCGGATC
>JACRCT010001036.1 GCA_016218885.1 Deltaproteobacteria bacterium
CGATGGTGGGATCCGGGTGGTGGTTCGGGAACCGGCCGTCCATCTCGCAGAAGATCGGCACCACGTCGAAGCCCATGGCCTTGAAGAGCGGCACCGCCACGTACCCGCCCACCCCGTTGCCGGCGTCGATCACGATCTTCAGGCGGCGCGGGCCGACGCTTATGTCCTGGCGCAGGAAGTCCTGGTAGGGCCCGACGATGTCCCAGGTCCTCGAGCTCCCCTGGCCCTTCTCGAAGCGCCCCGACTCGATGAGCTTGCACAGCTGCTGGATCTCCGGGCCCCAGAAGGTGGTCTTGCCCGCGCCCACCTTGAAGCCGTTGTACTCCGCAGGGTTGTGGCTGCCGGTGATCATCGCCAGGCCGTCGACCGGCAAGGTGTTGGCGGCGAAGTAGGTCAGCGGGGTGGGCACCACGCCGATGTCCAGCACGTCGCAGCCGGTGGCGCACAGCCCGCGCGTGAGAGCGTCGCGGAAGCGAGGCGAGCTCTCCCGGCAGTCGCGCCCGACCACCAGGCGCTTGAGGCCCTTGCGCCGAAGGGTGGTGCCCAGGCCCAGGCCGAGCTTCTCCACGACGTCCTCGGTGAGGTCCTTGTCCACCAGCCCGCGGATGTCGTACTCGCGGAAGATGTGCGTGTTCATGCTGCCTCCTCACGGGGGAGATGGGGCCGGGGACTATAGCCTGCCGTCGCGTCAACGGGAGGGCATCACGAAGGCTGGCGCGGCGTGTTGACTCCGGGTCTGCCCCTGCCCCGTAGGCCGTAGGCCCGAGCGCCAGCGAGCCGGCAGCATAGCGCGCCGGAGGGCGTGGGGCCCTGCGGCGAGCGCCAGCGAGTCCGGCAACCATCAGGTGAATCTCCGGCCAGCAGCCCTGCCTTCTGTCATCCAACAGGATAGAGATGCCTTCGCGGTAGGGCTCCTCGCGGGTGCTGCACGCGGCGGTTGCCGGTTCGCTCGCGCTCACCGACGCACTCCATGCCCTGCCGGAGTCGATCCTGCCGGCTCGCTGGCGCTCGGGCCTATGGCCTATGGCCCACGGGTCGGTCCTCCGTCTCGTCACGCTCCACGGCGCCGCCGACGCATGGAGGCCAGGAAGAGCAGGACCAGCGTCGCCCCCCAAGCGCCGGTGGGCATCATGCCGCCTGCCGAGCAGCCGCGGCCCGCATCGCAGTCCTTGTACTTGGTGCTGCGGTAGTCGTACCCGTAGCTGTCCGCGGCGAAGTACAAGTCGTCGCTCGCGCCGGCGGTCGGGAGGGAGACGGTGAGCACGGTCACCCGCTCTCCTTCCCGTGCCATCTCCGCCAGCGCCGGCCGGCTCGAGAGATCACCTTCCACCAGCGTCTGCGCGAAGTAGGGCGAGGAGTAATAGGAGCCATAGCCGGACTGGTCTGACACCCGCTGCTGCTGGCCCGCGACCAGGTAGACGCGCCAGGTCGGGCGCGTCCCGCTCTGATTGAGGCTGGCGATTCGCGAGGGAACGACTGGGCTGGCCGCGGTGAACGAGAGCTGGATCGGCCCCAGATCACCGCAGAGCTTCATCCCCTCCGGGGGCGCGCTGGCGTCGGCGCTCACCTTGAAGGCCACGAAGTACCACTGCTTGTCGACGTAGGACTGGTAGATCGCCTGGCTGGCGGAGTCGTGCGGGAAGCCGTTCTGATCGAGCCAGTCGGTGAAGGCGTTGACCGTCACCGCCTGCAGCAGGGCCCACTCGAAAGCCCCGACCCGACCCCGATCCACCACGTTGACCTGGGGCTTCTCCTCGGGGAACTGGGCGGCGAGGTCGACTCCCTTGTCCGCGTCACTCCCGCAGCCGATGCCGACGCTCTCCTTGGGCTGACACTCCTCGCGGGGCGCGGAGAAGTCGTCGAGCTGATCGAAGAGCTCGCTCTTGCCCAGCACCGGGTTGGCGGTGAGCGCCGAAGGGATCGGCAGGATGACGCCGAAGTCCTTCGCCGCGCCGCAGAAGTGAGGCCGGAAGACGTAGGTCTCCACGCCCTCGCGGTGCGTCACGATGATCTTCTGGTTCGGCGAGACCTCGATCGCCGAGGCGTAGAAGGCGCCGCAGGCCAAGGCGATCCCCGGGGCCAGCAGTGCGGCCGCCGAGACCAGCAGCGAAGCGAAGCAGAAGGGGCGACGGTGGCTCATCGCGCACCTCCCGAAGCCGCCGGGTAGGCGCAGCGGACGCCCACGTTGTCGGCCCACGCCGCGGGCAGCTCCGCCTTGCGGCAGGAGACGCGCAGGCTGCTCGCCCCGCTCTCCCAGCAGCCGCCACGCATGACCTTCAGGCTGCCCTTCTCCGGCCCTCGCGGATCGCGGGCCGGGCTCGTGCGGTAGTAGTCGGCGGCGTACCAGTCGCCCACCCATTCCCAGACGTTGCCGGCCATGTCGAAGGCGCCGAAGGGGCTGGCCCCGGCAGGGCGCCGACCCACGCGATCGGTGTCGCCCACGCAGCTGGCGGAGCCGCCCAGATTGGCGAGGCGGCAGTCCGGCTCCTGATCGCCCCACGGATACCTGCGTGTTTCGGGCGCGGCGCCGCGCGCGGCCTTCTCCCACTCGGCCTCGGTCGGAAGGTGCCCGCCGGCGAAGCGGCAGAACTGCTCTGCCTGGTGCCAGGAGACGAGGATGACCGGGTAGTCGTCGAAGGCGGAAGAATCGAAGTAGTGCGGGCGGCGATGCGAGGTGGGCAGCGCCGGCGCGGTGCAGCCGCCCGACTTCACGCACTCGCGGTAGCGGGCGTTGGTCACCTCGTAGCGGTCGAGGCGCACCGCGGACACGTCCACCTTGTGGACCGGCCGCTCGTCCGCCGCGCCCTCGTCGCTGCCCATGACGAAGAGCCCGGCGGGAATCGAGATGGGCTTGGGGTCGAGCCGCGGAGCGGGGCAATCGGCGGCGCTGTCGTCGACCAAAGCGTTGCAGTCATCGTCGCGCTGGTTGCACAGCTCCTTCGCCCCCGGATGAATGGACTCATCCTTGTCGTTGCAGTCGTCGCCGGCGGGGCAGTCGAGGCCGTAGCCGTCGCCGTCCTTGTCCTGGCACCGGGTCGAGGCACGGGATGGCGTCGGAACGCTGAGCGCGATCGCGACGAGGCCTGCGAGCAGCGCCAGCGGCGCGCTCCCACTACTCCTTCGGTCCATAGGATTTCCTCCACCACGGATGAGACCCGGCCCCGGTGTCTCTCACCCGCCGTTCATACCACCCCACTCCCGCCCCTACGAGACCTGGCTGTTTCGACCCGCGCAGCAGCCAAGGCGGGGAATCAGCGGACCGCTGCAGGCGGCTCTCCGGTGAGGGTGACGCAGAGCACGTCGGGTGCGGCGAAGGCGCGGAAGGGGAACTCCACGTTGCCCACCCCGCGGCTCACCATGAGAAGGGGGGAGGCCGCGCCCCGGGGGCGGCTTCGATGACCCTGAGGTTCGCCAATGGAGGGGCCCGACACCTCTGTCGCGGGTCCTCGGTCTGCCGAGACTGATGAAGTCTGTCATTTCATCAGGTTGGCCCAAGGTCTCTGCTTTGCATGCTGAAGGCGGCCCGAACCCGAACATCTCTTGTAGAGTCATCTTCGTTGAGCATGGGGTTCGTTCTTTTCCCTAACCGAACGGAGACTCGAGCATGAATCGCATCCTCTTCCCCGGCCTGGCAGGGCTCATTGCGCTGAGCCTCGCGGGCTGCCCCAGCAACGACGAGAAGGAACCGCTCCCGCTGGACCAGGGCTCCTTGTCACAGGCCATCACGAGCGACGTAGACGCGATCGCCGAAGGCGTGGCCAACGCCTTCGCCTTCGTCGGCCACACCGACCTCGTCATGTCGAGCAACAAGACCTGCGCACCCTCGGTCTGCGACCCCAGCGGGGTGTGCACGGATGGAGCTTGTACCGAGGAGCCCGTGGACACCACGCAGCCGGCACGCGACGCCGCCAGGTGGCTCAAAGACCATTTCTTCAACGACGCCCACATCGACGCGGCGCGCTCCACTGCCACTGCGGTGGTCTTCTGCATCAAGCCCTCCGAGGTGTGCAACACCGACCAGAAGTGCCTCCAGACGCTGGAGTCCGTCCCGGTCTGCCTGAAGGTGCAGAGCTTCGTAGCCAACCAGTTCGACCTCGACGTTCTCGTCGGAAACGCCCAGACGCTCAACCCCCTCAGCTTCCACCTGCAGAGGGACTTGGTCAGCGTCGAGTACAAGCTCGCCGACATCAAGACGAGCTACGAGACCTTCGCCAGCGCTGCCGGCGAGCCACTGCCCGAGGGCTTCCCCTCGAAGATGCTGGGCTCCTACTCCTGGACTCTCAGCCAAACCGCAGCCCACGTGATCCAGCTGCAGGCAGCAGTGACCTCCGACATCACCGTCGCCCTATACGCCCCCAGCGACGTGCATTTCTCCGAGGTGCGGGTCGGCGCGACCCCCGACCTGTGGACCGTGGTCGTCGACGGCGACGCCAAGAAGATCAACACCCACGTGGGCGCCAAGGCCTTGGACGTGGTCGTTGCCGCACAGAACGTCTTCGGCAAGGAGGCCTACACTTGCCCGGCCCCGCAGCCGGGGATGCCCTCGACCTGCACCGATATCCCGGCGCGGAACGTGTCCGGGCAGCTGCTCGCCCATCTCGACGGCTTCACCTTCGACTTCCTCTTTGACGCCGCGGCTTCTCAGGAGACCTTCACCGCTTCGGGGATCAGCCTGGGCGACGACACCTCCCGCCTCCAGTACGCGAACAACGGCACCACCAGTGACCTCGTCAAGGTGGACCTCAACGCCTCCCTGGGCCGCGAGTTCGACCTGACCGTCACCAAGCAGGGTGATGACGCGCTGATCACCGTGAGCCCCGGTTTCGACGCCGTGCTCGACTTGGACCTTCGCCCGCTCGCCTCGCAGGACCCCGACATCGCCGGAGCGGGCCTGCGCTCGATCACCAAGGTGGCGCTCAGCGGAACGGGCGCCTCGGCGCTGGTGCGCGACGCCACCGATGACCTGAAGATCGTCTCCGGAACCCTGGAGCTGAAGGCCTCGGCCATGGTCGGCGGCGAGGCGGACATCGATCTGGTCGCCCCGGCGGGGATGTGCGTCATCGACAACTCGGACAACGTGACGGTCGATTCTCATGCCCATCCGTTCGCCAAGCTTGCGGTCGGCGTCTGCCGCTGAGCTGAAGCGAGTCGGGTAGTCTTTCCTGGCCCCCGGGGACGATCCCCGGGGGCCGCGGCGTTCCAGAGCACCGAACAGTTTGACTCCCGTCGCGAAATCGTCGATTTGCGTCGCATCCCTTCGTTGCTCCTCGCTCAGTCACTACCGGTAGCTTCCCTCGTCGCGCCTCGGGTTGCTCGCAACTCCCCGATTTCACTCGGTCCGTCACACTGCTCGGTGCTCTAGGAGTCGGTTTGGTCGAGCTGCTCACCCGCCTGGTCGCCTGGATCTGCGCTCGCCGACGCAGCGCCTTGGCGATCGGCAGCGCGCTCGGGCTCGTCTGTCTGCCCTTTGCAGCCCTCCTCTACTCGAACCTCAGGACCCAGATCGAGGAGCTGCTCCCTCGCGATGCGCCCAGCATCGTCGCGCTCGAGGCCATGCAGGCGCGGCTGGGCGACAACATGCAGCTGGGAATCCTGGTGAGCGGCGCTCCCCTCGACGCGATTCATCGCTTCCTCGATCGCCTCGCTGCCGACTCGCGCGCGCTGCCCAACCCGCCGCGCTTCATCGATTACCGGACCGACGAGGTGCAGCGCTTCTTCGAGCCGCGCAAGGCCCTCTTCGTCGACAAGGGGGATCTGGAGAAGCTCGAGCAGCGCATCTCGGAGCGCCTGGCCAGGGGAGCACCTGCTCTCGACCGCAAGCTGCTGGAGGGCGATCTCTTCGCAAAATACCAGGCCCGCGCCAGCCGGCTGCGACCCTTCCCCTCCGGCTACTACGACGCCGACGACGGCAAGTCGGCGGCCATCATCCTCTACCCGGAGTCGAAGGCCACCAGCTACGAGGCGTCGCTCGCGTTTCGCGAGGCCATCGACGCCCTGGCCCGCCGGATAGCAAGCGAGAGCGGCCTCGCGGGCCTGCGGCTCGAGTACACCGGTGACGTCGAGCAGATGATCCAGGAGCAGAGGTCGCTGCAGGCCGACCTGCTCGTCTCCAGCCTGCTCGTCATCTTCTGCGAGGCGCTACTCCTGCTCGCCTTCTTCCGGTGGTGGCCCAGCGTCGCGGTGCTCGGGCTTCCACTGGCGGTCGCCAGCTCGGGTACCTTTGCCATCGGCTGGTTCCTCTTCGGCTCGCTCAACGGCTCCAGCGCCTTCCTCGGCTCGATCATCGTGGGAAATGGAGTCAACCCGGGGATCATCCTGCTGGGTCGCTACGCCGAGGAGCGCCGGCGCGGGGTCGCCGCTCCCGAGGCGATGTCGACCGCCGTCGCCGAGACGACCACCGCCACCGTCGTCGCCTCATCCGCCGCCGCCGTCGCCTATGGCGCGCTGATGGTCACCGCCTTCCGGGGCTATAGCCAGTTCGGCGTGCTCGGAGGAGTCGGCATGGGGCTGTGCTGGGTCGCGACCTACCTTCTCGTGCCTCCACTCGCGCTCGCGCTGGACGCGCGCTGGCCCGTCAAGCCGCTTGCCAAGCCGCCCATCGTGCGCCGGTCTTTCGAGCGGCTGGGAGCCATGAGCGCAGGGAAGCCGGTCCTCTTCGCCGTGGCGGGAGTAGTGCTCACCCTCGTATCGACCTTGCTGGTGTGGCGCATGGCCGCCGACCCGTTCGAGGAGGACATGGCCAAGCTGCGCTCGAGCTGGGCGACCAAGCCCGGCGGCTATCTCGACGTCGATCGCAAGATCGACGGGATCCTGAAACGCTACATGACTCCGGCGGTGGTCCTGCTGGAGCGCGCCGAGGAGGTCGAGCCGCTGGCGCGCAGGTTCCGCGAGGCGGTCGCGGACAACCCCCAGGGCCTTCTCTCGGAGGTCCTCACTCTGGGCAGCCTGGTCCCCGCCGATCAGGAAGCGAAGCTGGCAATCCTGGGGCGTATCCGAGGCATGCTCGAGAAGGCAGGGCCCGACAGGCTGGTCGCCAGGGAACCACGCCACAGGTTCAACCCATTCGGCCTGATGGGAGTGCTTCCGCTCCCGCCGGGCCTCTCCGGCCTGGAGGAGCGGCTGACCCTGGCGGCTCTCCGGTGGATCCCCTCCGAGGATGTGATGCCCTTTGGCGCCGCCGACCTCCCCGAGTACGTGCGCCGGCAGCTCCGCGAGAAGGATGGCGTGGAGGGGCGGATGGTGCTGCTGTTCCCCAAGCACGGGACCAACACCGCCAACGGCGTCCAGCTGCGCCAGCTCGCGAGCGAGATCCGCGCGGTGCCCCTGCCGCCGGGGGCCCAGCTGGCGGGCCCGCACCTCGTCTGCGCGGACCTGATCGCCTCGGTCAGGCGCGACGGGCCGATCGCGACGGCCTGCGCCTTCGCCGGCGTGGTGCTGCTTTCGCTGCTCCTTGCCCGGGGTGCACGCGGGGGGGCCATGGTCGTCGTTGCCCTGCTCACCGGCATAGCGTGGACCTGCGGGCTCGCGGTGGCGCTTGGCCTGCGGCTCAACTTCCTCAACTTCGTCGCGTTGCCCATCACCTTCGGAATCGGCGTGGACTACGCCGCCAACGTCTACGGGCGCTACCGGTTGGGAAAGCCCTCGCCTCAGAGCGCCATCCAGGCCGTGGCCGGGGCTGGCCCCGCGGTGGCGCTGGCCTCAGCCACCACCGTCGTCGGCTACTCCGCGCTCCTGCTGTCGCGCAACGGCGCGCTCTTCTCCTTCGGGATGCTCGCGGTGATCGGCGAGCTCTGCTGCCTTGCCACGGCGCTCGTCTTGCTGCCCGCCATGCTCGCGTGGCGCAGCACATGACCAGAGGCCCGGCTCAAGGCTTCCTTCAGACCTCAGGCTTCAGACCCTCAGGTGAAGCCTTGGACTTTGGCGGAGTTGGAGCCTGGGGCCGCTTGACCTGAAGCCTGGGGTCTGGAGCCTGCAGCCGCCGCCGACACCCTCGTTGGTTCCGGCTCGGCCGGGAAGCGGGGAATCAGCGGAGCACGGCTGGCGGCTCTCCGGTCAGCGTGACGCAGAGCACGTCGGGCGCGGCGAAGGCGCGGAAGGGGAGCTCCACGTTGCCCACCCCGCGGCTCACCATCAGCAGGCCGCCGGGGAGCTCGAAGCGCCCGTGGGCGAAGCTGCGGCTGAGGGTCGAGGGCATGAGCAGCGGGATGCCGGAGGGCAGGCAGACCTGTCCGCCATGGGTGTGGCCGCATAGCGCCAAGGTGAAGCGCAGGTCGCGCGGCATGTGGGGCACGTGATCTGGGCTGTGCATGAGCAGCAGGTGCACCGCCTCGCGGCCGGCGAACGCCGCCTGGTAATGCGGACGGCCTGTCCAGGCATCGTCGAGCCCGCCCATGGTCGCCGGCAACCCGGGTAGCCGCACCGTGCGATTGACCAGCAGCTCGACGCCCGCACGCTCGAGCGTCCGGATGATGAGCCGATCGTCAGCCCACAAGTCATGGTTTCCGAGCACGGCGTAACGCCCCAGGGGCGCACGAACCCTGCGGATGAGCGGAGCCAGCTGCTCGGCATGGCGGGCCTCGAAGAGCACGTAGTCGCCGCCGAGCAGCAGGACGTCGGGGTCGAACGCGGACAGGTGCGCGAAGGCCTGCGCCAGCGTGCTCGGCGAGGTCGTGGGACCGGCGTGCAGGTCGGAGGCGAAGCCCACCTTGAGCCGCGCGCCCGCGCCCAGCTCCGGCGTCGGCAGCGTCAGGTCGATGCGGCGCACCGCCATCCACGCCGGAAGACGCGCAGGCCAGCCGCCCACGAAGGCGCGGCCGAGCACCGACTCGATCACTCCGCGAACCGGCGAGTAGCAGCGTCCTCGTCCCGCGAGCGCCATGCGCCCTAGAACAGCATGGAGCCGATCAGCCTTCCAGTGGGTGGGTGGCCACCTCGCCGGCCCGCAGGCCAAGCAGCCAGGCATGGGCGTGGACGCCATCCTGGCCCGCGAGCCGGCGACTTCGCGGTGCGATGGCACTTGGAGTCCTAGTCCGTTCGCATGCCGCCAGCCTTCCCGTTCCTCGCTCAAATGCCGCCCGACCTCGCGTTCAAGAGAGGTTCGATTCGTGGCTGGCACCTCGCGCCCTGCAGGGAGGAAAGAATGTACCGACTCGCCCTATCCATTGCCTTGATGCTCTGCGCTTTGCCTGCGCAAGGAGCCACGCTCCATGTACCCGGGGATGCCCCCACTCTGCGCGCCGCGATCATTGCCGCCAGCGACGGGGATGAGATCGTCCTCGCGGCGGACAAGTTCACCGAGTCCGGCCTGGTGGTCAGCAAGAACCTCACGATTCGCGGGCAAGGAGTCGAGGTCACCTTCATCCAGGCTGCTTCCAACGAGGGCATCGCCTCCGACCGAGTCCTGACGGTCTCCAACGGAGCCACCGTCGGGATCTTCGACCTCACCATCCGCTTCGGGAAGGTCACCGGCTCGAGCGGATGGGTCATTGGCGGCGGGGTTCTCGTGAATGGCAACTTGACGCTCGAGCGCGCCGTCGTCGACCGGAACCGCGTGGTCAGCTCAGGGACGGCGCTCGCGGTGGGCGGAGGCATCCACCGAGATGCCAACGGGCAGCTCTACGTCGCGGCGAGCACCTTCTCGTACAACGCGGCTCGGGGGACTCGCCTGGGCAGCTCCCAAACGTTTGCCGGAGCCATCGGGGCCACCAATTCGAACCCCGACAATGGATTCGTTCGCCTGCTCAACTCGACCTTCTACAACAACTCCGCAACGACCAACCACGGAGGAGGAGCGAGCGACTACGGGCAGGCTTTCGGTGGAGCCATCTTCTCCAATGGGCTGACCAATGAGTGGATAGAGTCCTCGACCTTCCTAAGCAACTCTGCCGACTCGGGCGGCGGAGCCATCTACTCCCTTGCCAGCGCCGCTCCCTATGGCGCGCGCATACGCAACTGCGCGATGGATGGGAACATGGTTCAAAGCACTCCCATGGACGTCACGGGAAGGCTCAATTCGAGCGGATACAACATCATCGCCACTGTCGCCGACCTCCTCGTGACCGGGGTGGGCCACGACGGCGTCGCCAACACCGGCGACGGGAACCTCAAGTCGCCGCTGTGGGGCTGGAATCTCGCCAACAACGGCGGGCCGACCCCGACCTGCGGGCTTCAGGACGGCGGGCCGGCAGTGGACGGAGGGGCGTGCACGGACATCCTCGGGAATCCAATCGCCACCGATCAGCGCGGGGCGGCGCGTCCCTGGGGCGGGGGCTGCGACGTGGGCGCGTTCGAGCTCGCGCCCCTGGTGATGGTCGTGCGAACGGTCCCCGAGGCGCCAGGGGCAGGCTGCGCCGCCGGCGGCACGTGGATCCAGACAGGCATCGACTTCGACTACAGCTGGCAGCTCGAGGACTCCGAGGTCACGGAGGCGCAGCTGGTGTGCAATGGACTCGAGGGAACGAGCAGCCTTGTGAAGGTCAGCGCGGAAGCAGCAGGGACGAGCTGCACGTATGCCGGCCGGAAGATCGAGTCGGGTCCCGACACCAATCGGAATGGGACCTTGGACGCGGCCGAGGTCCTCAGCACCTCGTACGTGTGCAACGGCGCGCCCGGCGCTTCGGGTGCCAACGGCCACAACAGCCTGGTTCGGCTCACCACCGAGCCGGCGGGCGCGCACTGCGCCAACGGTGGACAGAAGCTGGAGACGGGCGTCGAGGCCAACGGCAACGGCGCCCTGGAGGCAGGGGAGGTCGCCAGCACGATGTATGTCTGCAACGGGGCGCCCGGTGCTCAGGGAGCCAGCGGTCACACCAGCCTGGTTCGGCTCACCACCGAACCGTCTGGCGTCCACTGCCCCAACGGCGGCCAGAAAGTGGAGGTCGGCGCAGACGTCGACGACAACGGCGTCCTCCAGAGCGGCGAGGTCCAGAACACCTCGTACGTGTGCAACGGTGCGCCCGGCGCTTCGGGTGCCAACGGCCACATCAGCCTGGTTCGGCTCACCACCGAGGCGGCGGGCGCGCACTGCGCCAACGGTGGTCAGAAGCTGGAGACGGGCGTGGACGCCAACGGCAACGGCACCCTGGAGGCGGTTGAGACGTCCAGCACGGTGTACGTCTGCAACGGCAGCGCCGGAAGCAATGGCCACAACAGCTTGATCAGGCTCACGACGGAACCGTCCGGCGCCGCCTGCCCGAATGGCGGCCAGAAGGTGGAGGCTGGCGCAGACGCCAACGACAACGGCGCGCTCGAGGGCGGCGAGGTTCAGAGCACTTCGTACGTGTGCAACGGCGCTGCCGGCACCGATGGGACGGATGGCACCGATGGGACGGATGGGAGGAACACTCTGGTGGCGCTCACAGATGAGCCGATCGGAGCCAGCTGTCTCTTCGGCGGCAAGCGCATCGATACCGGGCTGGACGCGAATGGGGACGGCACGCTCGGGAGCGCGGAGGTCGAGCACACCTCCTATGTGTGCAATGGCTCCAACGGCACGAGCGGCGACGGCAAGACGAGCCTGGTGGTCGTGACGCCAGAACCTACGGGCGCCACCTGC
>JACRCT010001037.1 GCA_016218885.1 Deltaproteobacteria bacterium
ATGATCCTCGCAATCTCATTCATACCGTTCGCCTTGATTCTGATCGCGACCTCGGTGAAGGCGGCGTCAAAGGCGAGCTGAAAGAGCAGGGTCCTCCCTGACAAGCACAGTCGAAGCGGACGGGACGCTCAGGTGCGCCTCGAGCAAGGATGGTCTGTCCTCATGAAGATGAGCCGCAGAGGGTTCCTCAAGATGGTGGGTCTGGGCGGTGCCGCTGCCGTCGCGGCTGCTCCCGGGAAGGCTCGTGCCTCCGCCCGCGAGGAGGCCGTCGGGCTGCTCGTGGACACGACCCTGTGTGTGGGATGCAGGGGCTGCGAGGTCGCCTGCTCCGAGCAGCATGGCACTGAGATCGAGGGCTGCGGAGACAAGGCCGTCTTCGAGCAGCGCCGCGTCACCACTCCAGGCACCCTCACGGTGGTCAACCGCCTCGACGCGCCGGGCAAGGACGGATCGCCGCGCTATGCCAAGAGCCAGTGCATGCACTGCGTGGAGCCGGCGTGCGCCTCGGCTTGCCTCGCTCGTGCGCTGGACAAGACCCCCGAAGGCCCGGTCGTCTACCACCAGGAGCGCTGTCTGGGCTGCCGCTACTGCATGATCGCCTGCCCCTTCGAGATACCGCGCTTCGAATACGACAAGGCGGCGCCGGCCATCCGCAAGTGCGAGCTGTGCGCCCAGCGCAAGGATGGCAAGGGTCCTGCCTGCGCCGAGGCGTGCCCCTCGGGCGCGCTGATGGCGGGTTCGCGCGCAGAGCTCCTGGAGATCGCCACCGCGCGCGTCTGGCAGAACCCCGACAAATACGTGCACCACGTCTACGGCGAGCACGAGGTGGGTGGCACCAGCGTCCTGTACCTCGCCGACGTCGCTTTCGAGAAGCTCGGTCTGCGCACCGATCTCGGCAGCCGCGGCTACCCCGAGCTGACGCAGGGTGCCCTGGGGGTGGTGCCTTTCGTGATGACGCTGTGGCCGCCGCTCCTGATGGGGCTCTACACGTTTGCCAAGGCTCGAGAGGAGAGGGTGAGCAAGAGCGATGGGACCGAGGGCAGCCATGACTAGCACCAGCGCGGGGAGCGCCGCCCGGCGCGCCTGGCTCACCGAAAAGCTGCTGATGGGCCTGATGCCTCGCGCATACCTCCGGGGGCTGCTGACGCCCTTCAATGCGGTCGCCGGCGTGATCCTCGCCGTGGGGATTCCGGTCACGATCTACCGCTTCGTGTATGGCATCGGGGCCGTCTCCAACCTGTCGCAAACCAACCCCTGGGGCATCTGGATCGGCCTGGACGTGGCCAGCGGCGTGGCGCTGGCGGCGGGCGGCTACACCTTGGCCAGCGCGGTCTTCATCTTCGGGCTCCAAAAGTACCGCCCGGTGGTGCGTCCGGCCATCCTCACCGGGTTTTTGGGATACATCTTCGTGGTCATCGGGTTGCTCGCCGACCTGGGCCGGCCCTGGAATCTGCCGGTGCCGATGGTCTATTCGTTCGGGCTGACCTCGGTGATGTTCGAGGTTGCCTGGTGCGTGGCGCTCTACTGCACCGTGCTGGCGCTGGAGCTCAGCCCCGCCCTGTTCGAGTGGCTGGGGATGAAGAAGGCCAGGGCGTGGGCAGTGCGCATCGCGCTGGCGCTGACGGTCTTCGGGGTGGTGCTTTCCACCCTGCACCAGTCCTCCCTCGGCTCGCTCTTCTTGATGGCCAGGGGCAAGCTGCACCCGCTCTGGTACTCGCCGTTCATCCCCATCTTCTTCTTCGTCTCCAGCATCGCCGCGGGGCTGTCGATGGTCATCGTGGAGAGCGGCTTGTCGCACCGCCTCTTCAGTGCCCGGCAGACGGGCGGGGAGCACGTCGACCTCGACGGGATCACGCTGGGGCTGGGCAAGGCCGCCTCGGTGGTCCTGTTCGCCTACTTCTTCGCCAAGCTGCTGGGCGTCGCCGACGGGCAGGGTTGGCCCCTGCTCTCGACCCCTTACGGGCACTGGTTCCTGGTGGAGCTGCTGGGCTTCGTGCTGGTGCCCTGCTTCCTGTACGCGTTCGGCGTGCGCAACCGCAACGTGAAGCTGGTGCGCGTGGCTGCCGCCTGGACGGTGTTGGGCGTGGTGCTCAATCGCTTCAACGTCTCCTTCATCGGGTATCGCTGGGACCAGCCCGACCGCTACGTCCCTCACTGGATGGAGGTGGCGATCAGCCTGACCATCATCACCGTGGGGATCCTGGCCTTCCGTTGGATCGTCAATCGGATGCCGGTGCTGCGCGAGCACCCCGACTTCCGCGGCAGCGCCCATTAGAGGTGAACGTCATGCCCCACGACTTCCTCGCGAGCCACTCCATCAAGCTGGTCGAGTACGGCATCGCGCTTTCCTTCCTGCTGCTCTTCGTCCCCTTCTGGAGCTTCGTGAACGGTGGCAAGGCGGCTCAGGCGAGGGTGCCGGTGCTGCGGCCCCATGCCGTCGACGAACCCGTGCTGGGCTTCGTCCTCCCGGAGGCGCTGCTCTTTCACCCCGGTCATGCCTGGGCGCGGCTCGAGGGTGCCACCGCGACGGTGGGGCTCTCCGACTTCGCGCAAAGGCTGGTCGGCGCCATCGAGTCCATCCGTGTCCCGGCAGTCGGCGAGAAGCTGGGGCAGGGCGAGAAGGCCTGGTCGCTGCACATCGGCGGGCAGAGCGTGGACATGCTCTCTCCGCTGGACGGCAGGGTGGTGGCGGTCAACGAGAAGGTGCTGGCCGACCCGGCGCTGCTCAAGGCCGACCCGTATGGCGAGGGCTGGCTGCTCAAGGTCGACGCTGCGCGGCCCGCTGCCAACGCCAAGCACCTGCTCTCCTTTCGGGCCGCGCGCCGGCACCTGGAGGAAGCCTGGGCAGAGCTGCGCGCCCGCCTCAGCTCCTCCGAGCTGGGACCGGTGATGCAGGATGGCGGCGCACCCGTGGACGGGCTGGCCCAGGGCATTGACCAGGCCCGCTGGCACGAGATCGTGCGCCAGCACTTCTTGACCTGATGACGACGAGGAAGACATGAGCTCCCGACGAATCACCGCCTTCGCCGCCGCCCTGGCCTCTCTGCTTCTCACTGCCGCGGGGCTGGCTGCCGAGAAGCTCCCCAAGCTGCCCAAGGATTCGACGTTGCCCAAGGCCGCCAGGAGCCCGGGCGCGGTGGTCTTCAAGCACACTACTCACGTCATGCCGAAAGCGCCGGACTGCACCCTCTGCCACCCGAAGATGTGGCCCATCAGGCCCGGGGCGAAGAAGCCGGAGATCAAGCACAGGGCTATGGAGCAGGGTGAGTACTGTGGCGCCTGCCACAAGCAAGAGAAGACCGCCATTGGCCTGGACGATTGCGACAAGTGCCATCAGTCGGAGTAGAAACGTAAGGCAGCGAAAGGGAGCGCGGTCATGGAAGGCGTCCTGGGGTTCTTGACGGGTTTGCTGGCGAGGTTGGGGCTGCTCTTCGCTGTCCCGGTGGCCATGGCCCTGCTGCTGGGGGTCATCGCCCTGGTGATGAAGCTGGTGCGGGCCGCGCAGCCGCAGCCGGCACTGGCGGGCGCACCGACAGCGAGCTGGCTCTCCTTCGATCCCGAGGCAGCCTATGCGCCCGGTCACACCTTTCTGCGCGCTGCGGGAGCCCGGCTGAGGATAGGCCTGGATGACCTGGCGCTGCGGCTGCTCCCTGGAGCGGAGGTGAGGGGCCCCGATGCTGGCCAGGAATTGCAGGCGGGCGACCCGTTGGCGGTGCTCAGGCTCGGGGCGTTGGAGGTGCCCATTCCCTCGCCCGTGCCGGGGAAGATCGTCGCCCGCAACGAGGCCAGGGATCTGCGCAGCGCCGGATGGCTGGTGGAGATCGAGCCGGTAGGCGAGGCGCATCGGTCGCTGCCCAAGGGCGAAGCCGCGCGCGCCTGGTTGACGCAGGAGGCAGGCCGCTTGGTCTCGTTTGCCGAGCGCGAGCTGGGCATCGCCGCGGCAGATGGGGGCGAGGTGACCATCCGCTCGCTCGACTCGGTGCCCGAGGAAAAGTGGCGCGCGCTGCTCAAGGAGTTCCTCAAATCTGAGGCGCGTCGAGGCTGAGCGCGAGCACCAGGCGGGGACAGTCGGCGTGCTCCAGGTCGACGAGGCGCAGGGGCCTCAACGCGGCTCTGCTCCAGGCCCGATCAGAACCTTCCTGTCGCGTAGATCGTGACGACGTGCGCCCGATAGCCATGGTAGGTGGCGTCGGCGAACAGGAACCTCGTCGAGTTCTCCACCGTCTGGCCTGCCATGTACGGCTCCAGCACATCCCAGGCGAAATCATCGAGCCGGTACCAGTCGAACAGATAGCGCGCGCCCAGGCGGATGTCAGGCGTGACCCGGAAGTGGAGGTCCACGACGACCTGATGCAGGCGGTTGCGGAGGGTAGGCCAGTCGTTGGCGACCGCGTTGGCCAGCGTGAGCGAGCTGACGCCGTTGGGATTCAGGGTCTCCACGTCCATGTCGCTGTACGAGAAGTTGTAGTGAGCGTCCAGGACGAGCCGATCGGGCAGCAGCTGGATCGTGGTGCCGACCCCCACGGTGTTCACGCGCTCGAAGATGTTCGAGTTCCAGTAGTTTTCTGCAGGATAGTCGTCGGCGATGCCCAGCGAGCCTGCCTCTGCCTTGGCGCTGTCGTCCTTGGACGCGTTGGCCATTCGCTCCTCGCTGTACTCCCAGGCGTAGCTCACGAAAGCGCTCAGGCGCTCGCTGGGGATGAGAGTGAGGTCGGCTCCAGCGACAAAGCTCCGGCGGTCGGTCCTGCCGAACCGGAACACGTCGGCCACGGTCGTCCCCTCGGAGTTGCCGGAGTACTCCTCGTCCGCGGCGCGGACCAGGGCGCCCAAGGAGATGAGCTTCGCCGGGGTGAGCTGAAGCCGGGCATCGGCCTGGTGTCGGCGGCGCTCCGCCCAGTTGAAGTTGATGAGCCCGGTCGCCTCCGGGTTCTCTGCCGTCCGGCCCTGCAAGTAGGGGTCGGTGACGCGATCGAGGTAGCGGTAGGACGCCTTGACGGTGGCGCTCCGGCCCGGCCGGAAGAGCATTCCGCCGCCGATGCTGAGCTCGTCCATGTCTTCGATGCGCAGCCCGGACATGCTCGTCCCCTCCCAGGCCGCTTCCACGAAGGCCGAGAGCGGTCTGAGGATGCGCACGTCGACGGCCAGCTCCGCGTCCTGGCGCGTGAAGTCGAAGACCTCGTTCTGTACCGGCGCGTTCCTGTCGTTCTTGACCGTCCGCCAGAAGGACTCGCCGAACGCGGCGTAGCCCGGGAAGGTGACCTCACGGGACCTGCCGTCATACTTGTAGTAGCGGTACCTCGCGTTGATCCCGAGTCGCTCCAGGGGATGCAGCGCGAGGGACAGCGTGCCCGAGCGCGTCCAGACCTGGCCGTCGAGGTCCCTGGCCGGCAGGGCGAGGCTTGCAGCGGAAGGTGTCCCTTCGACGTTGCTGGCGACGATGGCCGTGTTGCGGGTGTAGGGAAGGAAGGCCTCGTTCTGGGTCATGAAACCGAAGCTCAGGCTGCCTCCGAGGCGGCCGTGCCAAGGCAGGTCGACCGCCGCGGTGGCGGCGATCTCGTGTGCGTGGCTGTCGGGGACCAGCGCGATCTGGCCCACCGCGAACCGGCCGCGATCGAAGTTGTTGCCGGGGCCGGCCGACTGCGCGTCGGTGATTCGAAACGGGTTGTCCCAGAGCAGCGCGTCATTGGAGTTGGAGAAGTCGGTGAAGGAGTACTCGAGATCGGCCAGCCACCGCTTCTTCTGGATGCCGACGCCCACCGTCACTGCGACAGTCTGGTAGTTGAGGGGCTCGGCCAGGTCGCTCCCCGCGACGAGGAAGCGGTCGAGGGTGTGGGCTAGGCCCGTTCCCACGTTCCACCGCTCGTAGGTCCCGGTGCCGAGGACGCGCGCGCCCCGGCGGTTCTCGTTGACGACTCCCACCCGGACGGCCATCTCCGGCATCGGGCGGTACTCTACCGAGGCTCCGGTCCGCTCGCGGCGCAGCCCGAAGACCACCTCCTGCCCGCCCTGGTAGAGCCCACGCACGATGCTCTGCTGGATGGCGTCCTCGCCGGTCGTGTCCTGGTTGGGGTCGGTGGCCGGAGGCCCGCGCTCGGCCTGGGTCTGCTCATTCGCTTGCAGCTGCGACTGGACCACGTCCGCGATCTGCAGGCGCTCGGTGCCGAACCCGCCCCAAAGCAGGACGCCGCGCGAGAAGTTGTGGGGCGTGAGGTCGTACCCGAACCCGATCCTCAGCTTTCCATGCCGCCCGGCTTGAATGCGGTAGGACGCATCGTCGCGCAGCACGTGGATGGCCTCGAGGTCGAGATAGTCCGCGCTCTGCGGCCGCTCCAGCGTCAGCCGCAGGAGGTCGAGCACGAACCCCTTGGGAACGTCGCGGTACTCCTCGAACTTCTCCTCGGAGCCGCTCACGTCCTTGAGCTGGGCACCTCCGGCGAGCTCCTCCTCCAGAAAGACGCCTCCTCCGAGATCGACGGCGCGCGCAGCGCCGGCGGCGACCAGCGTGGGGAGCACTGCGGCCGCGGTGAGGTACCTCATGCAACCGGAGCGATTCATGTCGGGTCTCCTGCGCCGAACGCGTGGCTCTTGGCTAGCGCTGCAGGACGGTGCCTGAGGGGTTGTTGGACCCGTGCACCTGCGGATGGCAGTTGAGGCACGAGCGGTTGAGCGCGAAGACCGAGCGGGTGGCGAGCGAGCCCGACTGATGGCGGCCCTGCATGTGGCACTCCTGGCAGAGCCTAGGAATGCGGGTCGTCAGCAGCTTGTCGTTGGACGAGCCGTGCGCGGTGTGGCAGACGAGGCAGTCCTCCTTCACTGGAGAATGCTCCCAGAGCACCGGCGCCCTCTTCTCAAAGTGGCACTGGTAGCACTTGTCGTTGATCGAGGCGGCGTCGATGAGGGCACGGGCACGGCCGCCGTGCGGGTTGTGGCAGGAGGAGCAGGTCATCTTCCCCTCGCCCCAAGCGAGCGCCGAGTCGCGAAGCGGATGCCTCGAGCGCTTGAGCAGATCGGCGCGGACGTCGAGGTGACAGCGGAAGCACACGGCGCCCTCCGTGGCCCCGCGGAGTTGCCGTGACCCTCCCTCGTGAACGGCGTGGCAGCTCACGCACCCGACCTCGCGCCTCGCGTGGCTGCTTCCTCTCCACCACGTGTGCCCGCGGTCCCTGCCGTGGCACGCCAGGCAGCTGGCGGACGACTCCGCGGCGTCGACCTTGGCCGGGTTCACGACCTTCGACCGGTCTCCGCTCTCGGCGTGCAGGGCCGCGCCCGGGTGGCAGGACTCGCAACGCCCGGGCATTCCGTAATGACCCGTCTTGGCATGGATGTTCTTGCCGAAGGCGCCGGCCAGGTCCTCGTGGCATTCGGCGCAGGTCTCAGCCTGCTGCGCGGCGGGTGATTTCGCGTCCGCCTCTCCTGCAGCGGCTGCTCCAGCGCCCTCCGGTCCGGGGGGTGCCACCGCCGCTCCCGCGTCCGCGGTCCAGGGTGCGTCCGGCGGCGCAGGCGATTCGGTCCACCCAGCGTCCGCCACGTCTGGCTCATTTGCCGCCCGGGAAGCGCCGCTCGCGAGCCAGAGCGAGAAGAGAAGGAGCCAGCGCCACGCGGGTCGTCCTGTCATGTCATCGCCTCGATGCTGTTGGGTCACTCCCAGATGCCGACAGCTAGAGCGATGGGCTGCACAGGGTCAAAGGGTGATCGGTGATCGGGCGCAGCACTGTCCACTTTCCTGCCGGCCCAGGCTGCCCCGAGTCTCTACAGCCAACGGACGCAGC
>JACRCT010001032.1 GCA_016218885.1 Deltaproteobacteria bacterium
CAACCGAGATCCTCTTCGGCGGCGAGCTGGCCGGGGTCTGTGAGGCCACCTTCGCGGAGATCGTCGGCGAGGTGCCCACGGCGGAGATCTCCAAGGCGCAGCTCGAGGGCGAGGGCAAGAAGCTCGTTGACCTGCTCGCCGAGACCAAGCTCTGCCCGTCCAAGGGCCAGGCCCGCAAGGACCTCGAGGGCCACGGCATCTCGCTCAACAACGCCCGCCAGGACGACGTCGAGCGACGGGTGACCACCGCCGACCTGCTCTTCGGCAAGCACCTGCTCCTGCGCAAGGGCAAGAAGAACTACCTGGTGGTGAAGGTGGCGTAGCCTTCCGCGGACGCGCCCACCGCGCTCGAAATCTGGGATCTGGAATAGGCAGAATGGATCCGGTCGCTAACGCTCCCGGCTCTGACACCGGTCGCCGAAGCCCCAACCCGGCAAGGGCTTTCAGCCCGCGGTGCTAGTTGGGGCCGCCGGGGATGATCGACCCGCACCCGAATGAAGCGGTGAGGGTGCCCGTGTCAGAGGCCATGAAGGTCGCGCAGGCGCTGCCATTGAGCTCCAGGGTCTTCGCGTCGACCAGCTTCCAGCCGTTGGGGTCGAGGTAGGCGAGCCGCTGGCCATTGAGGATGACCTCGCCCGAGGACTCCGTCCCCGGGACGACCGACCCGTTGAGGATGAAGCGGCAAGTGCGCGCACCCCGGACGATGTCGTCGAAGGCCTGGACCAGCGCCCCCGGGGAAGTGGCGACGTAGAACGGGGCGTTCGCTCCGCCCGTGGCCCCGGAGCCGGCGTTGGCCATGTCCTGGAGATGCTGCTCGGCGATCTCGGTTCCCACGCTGAGCACGTAGGTCGGGATTCCCTGCCGGTATCCGGCGCGCGCCGCATCCACGGCGAGCTGGCGGGTCTGTGCCGCCTCCTGCTCATCGCGGGGACCGGGGATGGCACACGAGTCGGGTTCGCCGTCGGTGGCCAGCACCACGAGGCGGGGACCATCGCCGCCCTCGATGGCGGTGTCGTGCAGCCTCTGGGTGGTGGCCTGCAAGGACTCGCCGGTGGGGGTGTCTTGGACGGGGCCGTTGTCGTTGAGCAGCTGGCGGATCGCCGCCGCCGCGTTGAGCGCGGGGTCGACCGAGGTGAGCTTCGGGCAGCTCCCGCTTCGGCCGGTGTAGAGGGTCGCGCCGAAGCGGACCTTCGACTGCAGCCTGGTCACCACGCCGTTGGTGGAATCGGTCAGGGCGGTGCGCATCGCCCTCCAGCGGCTCGTGCCCGGGCTGAAGTCGTTGGCCATGCTCCCCGACTGGTCGATGAGCAGGACCACGGTGGGGAGGAGCGCGAGAAGGTTCACGTCGACGCGCGCGCACTCCCCTGCATCGGGGAGGCCCACGTTCACCGGCACGCATTGCCCGCGCTCTGCGCAGGTGTTCCCGGTGCCGCACGAGCTGCCGCCGGCCACGCACTCGGCCATGCACTTGCCCGAGGCGCAATGGAGCGAGGACGGGCATTGGCCGTCGGAGGTGCAGGGGGTCCCGCAGGCGGGGTCGATGCCGGGGAGGTCGCAGCTCGGCAGCGGCCTCGCCGCATCCGCGGACCTGGATGCATCGGCGCCGTTGGCCAGCCCGTTCTCGTCACAGCCGACAGCCAAAGCGAGCGTCACGGCGATGAGCCAACGCATGGGAGACCTCCCGCGAATTACGAGACGCAGCATCATACACTGGCCCTCGTGGCATGAGCGGGCGTGCCCCCGTTGGGCTCCCTCGTGGAGCGGGCAGCAAGCTCCCAGCCGTGCGCCATTCCCTGTCGAGCGGCCGCACTGACCACCGGCAGCGTGCCGCTGGCCACCGGTCCCCCTCGGCGAGCACCTGGGTTAGGCTGGGCGGCCGCTCCTCATCGGCGAGCGAACGCCTGGGCAAGCGCAGGTCTACCGAGACCGAAGCGAGGCGCGAATAGTCGAAGGAACAATTCGCCTGCCTGCCCGTTTCCTCGGTACTTCGGCTCTTGCTCCCTTGCTTCTCGGAAAGGCATCCATGAGTGCTCTCGAATCGCTGATCGGGCTCCTGGAGCTGCGGAAAGCCGATGGCCTGGTGCTGGTGGCGGGAGAGCCGCCGAGCCTGCTGGGCGGTCGCGACCGTTCCCTCACCATGCCGCCGCTGGATGCGGCCACGGTGACCGGATTCCTCGAGGAGCTCTTCAGCCCAGAGCAACGCGCCCTGCTCGTCGCCGGCCAGCCGGTGGAGACCGAGCATTGCTCTCCCCGCTCCGGGGCCTTCGTCGTCAAGGCCAGGCCGGAGCAGGGCCGCACCCGCATCGTCGTGCGGCGTGGCGCCCTGCGGGCCGCTTCCCCTTCGCCTTCCCCGTCGCCCCCCTCGTCCTCCGCCCCCTGGCCGACTGCTGCGGCCCCCTCGTCGGCATCGGCATCGGCAGCGGCCGCATTGCCGCTGTCGGCCCCGGGCCACGGATGGGGGCTGCTGATGCCATTGCTGGCGCGGGCCGTCGAGGAGAAGGCTTCGGACCTCATCCTCTCGTCCGGCCAGCCGCCGGTGCTCAAGTCAGGCGGTGAGGCGGTGCGCGTGGACGGCCCCGTCCTCGAGGAGGGAGAGCTGGCGGGGGCGTTCGACGGCTTGCTCGGGGAAGAGCGGCGCCGCCGCTTCGCCCAGGTGGGCAGCGTGGACCTCGGCCTGGACCAGGAGCTGCCCGGACACGTCCGGCCGGTGCGCTTCCGGGTGAACCTCTTCCGGCGGCACGGAGGCCTGACCGCGGTGCTGCGGCCGATCTGGGAGCTGGTGCCCTCTCTGGAAGAGCTCGGCCTTCCCCGCGCGCTGCGCCGCGTCGTCGAGCAGGCGCACGGTCTGGTGCTCTTCGCTGGCCCAACCGGCTCGGGCAAGTCGACCACCCTCGCGGCGCTGGTCGCGCTGATCAACCAGTCCCGGGCCTGCCACGTGCTGACCCTGGAGGAGCCCATCGAGTACCTGTTCCCACCCGGGCGCGCGGTGGTGCACCAGCGCGAGGTCGGTGAGCACGTGCGCAGCTTCGCCGACGGCCTGCGCGCCGCGCTGCGCGAGAGCCCCGACGTGATCCTGGTGGGCGAGATGCGCGACCCCGAGACCATCGCGTTGGCGCTGACCGCAGCGGAGACCGGACACCTGGTGCTGTCTACCATCCATGCCGGAAGCGCCATGGGAGCCGTGGAGCGGGTCGTGGGAGCCCTGCCCGAGCTCGATCGCTCGGCGGTGCGGGCGCAGCTCGCCTCGGCGCTGCGGCACGTCGTGGTGCAGCACCTGCTGCCGGCGACTGGCGGCTCGGGGCTCGTCCCTGCGGTGGGGATCCTCGCGGTGAACCACGCCGTCGCAGCCCAGATCCGGGAGGGCCGGACCCAGCTGCTCGCGACGCAGATGGAGATAGGGGCCGACGAGGGGATGGTGACCCTGGAGTCGGCGCTCGCCGAGCTGGTGCGCTCCGGCCGGGTCTCGCGGGAGGCCGCCATGGCGGCGACCACTCAGCGGGAAGCCCTGGAGGCCCTGCTGTCCGACCGGCCGGCCTCGCGCCCGCCGCGCGCCTAAGGTCATCGGCTCCCCATCCAGACATGGCTGGCCGCGCCTTGGATCCCGCCTTCTTCCTCGCAGCCTTCCGGTCTCGATTCCCGAAATGATTTCGCGCACCTGGGCCCGGAGTGGGGCCGCGATTTCGCTCGCCTGTCGCAAGAGAGGCGGCAATTTGTGGAGGGTTGGCTCCTCGCTTATGGTGGGAGGGAGCAGCAGAACGTGCGGCGCGAGGCCATGTCGCAGCTGATCTTCGACAAGTACGAGATGATCAAGCGGCTCGCCGTGGGCGGGATGGGTGAGATCTTCCTCGCCCGCCAGAAAGGCGTGGCCGGCTTTGATCGCCTGGTCATCATCAAGACCCTCCTGCCTGACCTCGCCGAGCAGGAAGGGTTCATCGATCAGTTCCTCGACGAGGCGCGCGTCGCGGCCACCCTCAACCACCCGAACATCGTCTACATCCACGAGGTGGGGCTGTGGGAGGGCGTGCACTTCATCGCCATGGAGTACATCAATGGCGAGTCGATCTCCCGGCTGCGGTCCGCGGCACGCAAGCTCAACACCACCATCCCCGTCCCCATCGCCGTGCGCATCGTCCACGACGCGGCGCTGGGGCTCGACTACGCGCACCACGCCGCCGACCCCGACGGGCGGCCGCTGGGCATCGTCCACCGCGACGTCACGCCGCACAACATCATGGTGCGCACCGACGGGGTGACCAAGGTGGTCGACTTCGGCGTAGCGCTGGCCAACAACCGCGCCAGCCGTACCGCCACCGGCACCATCAAGGGCAAGATCCCCTACATGCCGCCCGAGCAGCTCTCATGCGGCGAGCTCGATGGAAGGACCGATCAGTGGGCGTTGGGCGTGGTGCTCTGGGAGCTGCTGACGAGCAAGCGGCTCTTCAAGTCCGACACCGAGGTCGCCGCGATCCAGTCGATCTTGCACGACAGGATCCCTGCGCCCTCGACGATCAACCCCCGGATCTCCGGTGAGCTCGACGACATCGTGATGAGGATGCTGCAGCGGCCCATGAAGGCGCGCTATCCGCGGCTGAGCGAGGTCGCCGAGGCGCTGCGGACCTACCTCGAGTCGGTGTCGCGGCTGTCCACCGAGGCCGAGGTCGCCAAGTTCGTCTTGCAGGTCGCGGGCTCGGGCATCGAGGAGCGCACCTCCAACCTCACCCCAGCCTCCGAGAACTACCTCATCTCTCTGCGCAGCCCAGGCTCCGAGTCGCGGAGCTCGGCGGACATCCCCATTGCCCTCCCTGCCCGCAGCCGCAGGCGGCGTCGCCAGCTGTTGGCGGTGGGGCTGTCGATGGGGCTGCTGGTAGGGGTGGGCGCGCTCCTTCTGCTGCGCCCCTGGGAGCCACCGCCCGAGCTCTCGATTTCACCGGACCCCGGCCCGCCTTCCAGGCCCGAGCCCATCCCCGAGCCGCCAAGGCACGACCCGGTTCCTGCCGCCGAGCCCGCCACCGTGCTCAGGCTCACCAGCGAGCCGAGCGAGGCCAGGGTCTATTCCGGTGAGCGGCTGCTGGGCCAGACCCCTTTGCGCATCAGCACGCTCAGCCCCGCGACCGACCATCAGCTGGTGGTGGAGAAGCCCGGCTTCGAGCCGTCGATCGTCCAGCTCCGCCTCGAAGATGGGGAGATCAAGGATCTCGCGGTCACCTTGACCAGAAAGGTGAAGCGGCCGGCACCGAGCATCGTTCCAGGACCGACCCCGAAGCCCGGTCCCGCGTTCGTGACTCCGAGCGCCTCGCGCGAGGACGGCTACCTCACGCTCAAGACCAAGCCTTGGACGCAGGTCTCGATAGGCGGGACTCCCTACGGCACCACGCCGGTCTTCAAGATCAAGCTTCCCCCCGGAAGGCACACCGTTTCGCTGGTCAACGAGGCCGCCGCCATCAACGAGACACGAGTGGTCGAGATCCGCCCTGGCGCGATCACCAAGGAAGACTTCGTTCTCAGGTAGCGGGGGGGGATTCGGGGCCAGGTTCCGGATTCGGAATCGGATTTGGGGGCCAGGTTCCAGATTCGGGGCCAGGTTCCAGATTCGGGGCCAGGTTCCAGATTCGGGGCCTGATTCCAGATTCGGGGCCTGATTCCAGATTCGGGGCCTGATTCCAGATTCGGG
>JACRCT010001038.1 GCA_016218885.1 Deltaproteobacteria bacterium
CCCGGTTTCCATCCCGATGGAAAAGGTTTTCGCCCTTGAGGACGATGATGTCCTGCAAACACCATGCGGTCGTCGGATGAGTTCTCCCGTCCACTGCGTTTGTCACCTCGGCTGCGTGCAGCCAGCCCGGTGCGATAGCCGTGATCACGAATAACATCGCCGCAACCAACAGGGCTGCCCTGGATGCTTCTCGGTTGGTGTGCTCGACCGAAGATGGTGGATACATGCGGGCTTCCCTCAATGTGGCCTTCAAGCATGTCACCTTCGCAAGTTGGCCCAGCGAGGCGATCGCCACAGCAGCAGCTAGCTTGAATCGAACCCCGGGTCCATCAGCACGCTCAATCCTCCACCACCACCGTCACGGGACTGGCCGTCTCGCCACGCCGCGCCATGCGCGCCTCCACCCGGTGCCTACCGGGTCTGAGCGGCCAGCGAATGGAATGCGGATAGCCGACCTTGGCCACCATCTTCCCGTCCACCAGCCACACGATCTCCTCGTCCGCCGGCTCCACCTTAGCCGCCAGCCTAATGGCCGAGAAATCCACCGGTGTGTCGGGATCCCACAAATAGCGTGATCCGGACCGCGGCTCGGTTATCGCCACCTCCGGCACAACTTCCTCCGGCGCCCGCGGACAAAGCCGGCTGTACTGCCGCGGCGCGATCTCTAGATGCTTCTGCGCCGCCCACTCGGTGTATCGCTCCGGCAAGTCGAGCATTGCCACGTCCTTCACGAATGCCTTCGAGCAGCCGGGGCCGGCCCGAAGCCCGGTGCGCACGTCGAGCCTCACCCGCGCGTGGTAGGGGCAGGCCTCATAGGGCTCGCTGCCGCGGACGAAGAGCTCCTCCTTGCGGTGCGGGCAGTCCGGCCCCGGCACCTTCCCCGACAAGGAGCAGACCATCGCGGTGGTGTATGTCTCCGGCATTGGAAACGCGCTGGGGATGGCCTTGTACGGCGCAAGCTCGCCATTGATCGAGGCCATGATCCGGTGCAGCGCCGGCCCGGCGGCGATGGACCCCGTCACCAGGCTCATCCGCCGCGCGTCGTGGTTGCCCACCCATACCGCCACCAGCAGTCGATCGCTGTAGCCCACCGCCCAGGCGTCGCGCGCGCCCTGGCTGGTTCCGGTCTTGGCCGCCACCGGGAAGTCGAAGTCCAGAGGCCCACCGGCGGCGAACGCGGGCCGACGCGCATAGGGGTCGCTCAGGATGTTCGTCAGCAGCCCCGCCGCCTCGTGCGAGAGCAGGCGCATGCGCGTCGCGGCGATGGGCTCGTGCGCAAAGCGCCGCAGGGGAATCGCCTCGCCCTGGTTGGCCAACGCCAGGAAGAGCCCGGTCAGCTCCTCCAGCGTCACCGGCATCGAGCCCACCGCCAGCCCCAGCCCGTAGCGCCCGGGCTCGAAGGAGATGCCTTTGACCCCGCCCCTCTCCAGCAGCGAGAGCACCGGCTCCACGCCCACCTCGGTCAGCACCTCCAGCGCCGGGATGTTGCGCGAGTTGCCCAGCGCCTCGCGCAGAAGCATCGGGCCGTTGAAGGCGTGGTTCACGTTCTGCGGCAAATAGGCGCGCCCCGCCGCGGTGGGGATCTCCATGGGCGTGTCCGGCAGCTCGCTCGCGGCGGTGAACTGCCCGCGCTCCAGGCCCAAGCCGTAGACGAATGGCTTGAGCGTCGAGCCCGGCGAGCGCTTCACCCGCGCGAAGTCGATCGACCCGCGCACCTCCTGGTCGAAGTAGTCGCGCGACCCGACGTAGGCCAGCACGTCCCCGGTCTCGACCTCCACCACCAGCGCCGCGCTGTTGCCGGCGCCGCGCGAGGCCAGCTGATCGAGGTTCTCGGCTAGCACCCGCGCCACCCGCGCCTGGATATCCAAGTCGAGCGTCGCGGTGGAGAGCAGCGAGTCCTCGGGCAGCCTTTGGCTCCAGGCGAGGACCGCGTGCAGCGCCGCATTGCTGCGCCGCGGGCGCGGGGAGAGACGCAAGTCACTCGCCAATGCCTGGCGCAGCTCCTCGTCGTCGATCACCTCGCGCTCGTGCAGAGCCTGGAGGATGCGATGGGCGCGCCGCGTGGCCCGACGCAGACCTTCGCGGTCGTAGGGGTTCATTTTCGCCGGAGCTTGGGGAATCGCCGCCAGGAAGGCGGCTTGCGTCCAGGAGAGATCCTCCACCGGCTTGTCGAAGTACATCCGCGCCGCTCGCCCTGCCCCGCGCACGTTGTTCCCGTAGGGCGCGATGGTCAGGTACTGGCGCAGCACCTTCTCGTGCCCGTGATCACGTACCAGCAACAACGCCTCGACCAGCTCGCGGGCCTTGCGCCACAGGCTGCGGGAGCCCGGCGACTGCATCCGCGCCACCTGCATCGCGATGGTCGACGCCCCGGAGATGACTCGTCGGTTCTTGGCGTTCTGCCACGCCGCGCGCGCGAGCGAGCTCACGCGCACCCCGCCGTGCTCCCAAAAGTGACGGTCCTCGGTCTCCAGGGTGGCGCGGACCAGCTTCTCCGGCAGCACATAGGGCGGAGGCCAGTAGCCGAGCTCGCCGTCCTGGCCCGGCACCTCGCCGAGATAGCGTCCGCGACGATCGAGGATCAGGTGCGAGGGCTTGGGAGTGCTCAGCTCGCGGTGGATGCTGAGGGCGAAGCCGAGGGCCGTCCCGCTGCATGCGAGGGCCAGGAGGAGGAGGGCGAGACGCCGGCGGCGGCTCCTCCCGATCCTCAGTCGCTCGATGAGCCTCCTCAAAGCCATTCCTATCAGTGCCCGCTTGCTGTCGCGCGCGGCTCGGACACCGGGCGCACGATGGAATCGGAGTTACTTCTCCTGGCTCCCAGTCACGATGACGCGCAACCCGTCGCCGCGGCCGCGGACCTCCTGCTGGTACATCATCTCGGCCCACGGCGCAGGGTGGACGAAGCTGCCCTGGTTCACCGCGCGCACCCGGAAGTGGAAGGAGTGCGAGCCCGCCGGCAGCCGCGTGAAGTAGTAGCGGACCTCGTGATCCAGCCGCTGCACGTAGGCGGGCGAGAGCGAGTCCGACTCCGCCGGCTTGGCCTCGGCCCCCGAGGTCTCCAGCTCGGGGTTGAGGGGCTCCAGGCCCGCGGCGAACGGCACCACCAGCGCCACGTGATGGCGCTCCACGTCGCTCGTCATCCGCGCGTGGACCTCCAGGATGTCGCCCACCGCCAGCCTCTGCGCTTCCCCTCGCTTGTCCTCGTGGTGCGCCGGAGGAGCACCGGCCTTGTAGAGCGTCGAGCTGCGCGAGACGAGGAGCCCGTCCTTGAGAGCCCCCACCTCCACCCCCGGCGCCAGCGGCAGGTATTGGTAGACGACGCGCGCGCCGACCTCGGCTCCCTCCACCGTCGCCGAGCGCGCCACCTCCGACTGCAGCGTGCCGCGGGCCACCTTCTTCGCACCTTCCAGCGTGAGCTCGCCGTCGCCCTCCAGCGCGACGTGGACCTTGGGCGCCTTGAGCGTCGCCTTGTCCAAGTAGATCGACAGGGCCTGGATGGCGCGGCGGTTGTCATGGGTCGAGCCGAAGCCGCGCCCGGCGCTGGAGTAGGAGACGAGCGCGTCGCGCATCAGCTCCAGCCGCTTGTCGCTGGGGTCGAGGGTCACCAGGCCTTCGAAGACCGCCGCCACCGCCGAGGTGTTCGAGCCCAGGTAGCCCGAGCCCCATCCCGTGCGCCGCCAGCGCAGGCCGTCGAACACCGGCTTGCCCTTGTAGAGCTTGGTCACCACGCTGTCCCACAGATCGCCCTGCAGCGAGGCCAGGTTGACCTTGAAGAGCGAGCGGTTGGCATCCATGGCCACCGCCAGATCGGCGAGGCTGGTCACGTCCATGTTCGAGCGGTGCTGGAAGAGGTCGATGAGGTAGTGCTCGTCGAGCTGGCCGATGCGCACCAGGGCGCGCACCGCCGCCGACTGCTGGTTCCAGCGGTAGTCGGACGACAGCCCGCGGAAATCGGAGCGCAGCACCCGCTTGAGCGCCTCGATGGAGCGCTCCTGCAACTTGGAATCGACCGGCGCGCCGCCCTTCTTGGCCGCGGCCAGGAATTCCACCACCTGCGCAGTCAGCGCCACATCGCCGGCGCCGCCTCCGGGCCAATAGGCGAAGAAGCCCTGGGGATCCTGATAGGCCGGCATCTCCTCCAAGAGCCGCTTCACGAAGGGCAGCTCGCCGTTGGCGCGATCGTCCAGGCCGAGCTTCTTGAAGGTCTCCACGAAAGCCAGTCGCGGATAGAGCTGCGACATCTTCTGCTCCAGGCAGCCGTGCGGATAGCTGTCCAGGTACGACAGGCCCGCCGCCAGCTCGAGGATGCCGGGCTCGGAGGTGACCAGCACGTCCTGCCACGCGGTGCCCGGACGCGGCGCCTCGGGGAACGGCTTGAGGGCGACCTTCCCTTCCTTCCAGCGATCGAAGTAGGCGAAGCGCTCCACCGTCCGGTCTGGAAGAACCGGCAGCTTCACCTCGAAGGCGTCGCCCGCCCCGTCCGAGCTGCGAGTGACCCCCACCGTCACCTACAGCTCCGAGGCCTTCCCATTGGCAGTGGCCGCGGTGGTGACCGGGAAGAGCAGGCTCTGCGCCTGGTTCATCTTCAGCGTAGCCGGTTGCTTGGAGCCCTTCGTGTCCACCGGTCCCGCCAGCGAGAGATCGACCATGGCCGGGCCCTCGGCGCCCTCCAGCAGACGCACCACGCCGCCCGCCCAGAACTTGTCTCCGGCGCGCACGAAGCGCGGCAGCTGCGGCTGGATGAGCAGCGGCAGGCGGACCCGGATCACGCTCTGCTTGAGCCCGAAGCGGGTGAAGCCCGAGACCGCCACCGCCCGCACCTTGAAGTTGGTCAGGTCGTCGGAGAGCTTGACCGGCAGCACCAGCTTGCCGCTCGCGGGGATCTGCACCGTGGCCTGGTAGAAGGGGACGGTCTTGAACTCCTTGCGCACGATGCGCTTGCCGCCGCCTGTGCCCTCCTCGTCGCCGCCGTCGCCGCCCGGCTCCTCGTCCTGCTCGATGAGCTTGCCCAGCACCAGGTTGCGCGTGTCGCGCAACGCGGTGGTGCGGGCGTTGCGGTCGATCATCGACTTGAGCGGGTCGAGAGAGGCCTCCTTGGCCAGCGACAGGACCGCCTCATCCACCAGCCAGAAGGTCACCTCGCCCGCCACCGGCCTCTTCTGGTCGTCGGCGAGGGTGATGGTGAAGTCCACCTTCTGCCCCGGGCGCGCCGTCTCCACGTGGGCCACTCCCACCTCGAGGGTGTTCTTCACCGGCTGGACCTCCAGATCCGTCGAGGCCGCCAGGGTCTGCGGGCGATAGCGAGTGTCCTCGGCGGTGCCCTCTCCGAGCCGGCCGCGCATCAGCACCACGTGGATGGGGAGGTTGGGCACGTGCTGCGTGCCGATCTTCACCTCGTGGACGACCTTGCCTCCGCTCACCTCCAGCCACGTATAAGCGTTCTTCGCCCCCGGCTCCTCGACGATGACCAGCACCTTGCCGGTCTGGAAGGGGCTCTGCACGATCAGCTTGGCCACGTCGCCGGGCACGTACTGCTTCTTGTCGGTAGCGAGCTCGAAGACCCCCTCGCGCGACTTGGGCCAGGCCATCGGGCCCGCTCCGCCCACGTAGAGATCGGCGGAGAGGGTCTGCACCCGGCCCAGCTTGTCGCGCGCGAAGAGCTCGACCACGAACACGCCTGACTCGCCGATGGGCAGCGTGGGCATGACCGGCTTGTCCTCGGTCTTGATCGTCCTCTCGAGCAGCTTCTTGTCCTCCTGCTCGGTGACGTACTTGGCCTGCCCGGTGGCGAAGGGCGCCTCGCGCAGCACGCTGTGCCAGACCCGCTTGTAGAGGCGGACGGTGATCTCCTGGCCGGCGAGCAGCTTGTCGTCCACGCCCACCGCGATGATCTCCGGCTTCAGGTCGAAGGCCTTCTCCGAGTAGCGGGTGAGCTTCATGCCCATCAGGAAGGGCGGCAGCGCCTTCACGTCCTGGGCGGTGGTGATCTGCTGGTCGTCGGGTCCAGTGACCGTGGCCTCGAAGCGGTAGAGGCGCGGCGAGCCATCCACGTCGAGCGCGGGGTTGATCTCCAGGCTGTCGCCACCCGACTCGTCCAGGGTCCCCGTGCGGCTGATGTTGTCCGGCGGGCGCGCCGCACCCGGTCGTGCGAACTGGGTGGAGTCGGCGAAGAGGTAGCCTTCGCGCCCGCGCGGCACGTAGTGGTAGGGCGAGCGGGTCACGTTCCACTGGATGGGCTGGCCGCCCAGGAACCCACCCGCGTAGTAGCGCGCCACCGCCTTGACCTTGAAGGGCGCATCGAGCCGCACCGCCGCTGGGGAGGCCAGCTGCACCTCGAAGGTGGGGATTCGATACGCCTCGATCTTGAAGCTGCGCGAGGCGAGCACCTCGCCGCCCTCCTGGATGCGCAGGAAGGCGTTGTAGTTGCCCGTCGCGGGGTCCTTCTCCTGGAAGGTGGCTTCGAAGCCGCCCAGCGCGGTGAAGCTCACCGGGAACTTCCACACCTGATCGTCGGGGCCATTGACCTCGAGGAGGTACTTGCCTGCCTCGAGCGGACCCTTGAGCTCCCCACCCTCCTTGCGGCGCACGAACCCCTTGAGGAAGACCGGCTCGCCCGGCTTGTAGATGGGCCGCTCGGTGAAGAGGAACCCGAGGGTCTTCTCGTTGGGCGGCACCGGCACCTTCTCGTTGAGCCAGCGCAGCCAGCTCGAGGAGAGAGACCAGTGGTTGGAGGCGAACTGCGGCGGCGGCTCGCGCGGGTCGAGCACCAGAACGTCGTCGCCGGAGCGGACCGAGACGCGCTTGAGCTCCACCAGGTCCGGCTGTGCCTCGAGCTGGGTGCGGCCGCTGCCGTCGGTGACGAGCTCGATGAGGTCTGGAGTGTTGAAGGTGCCGTAGCAGCTCTTCTGAGCCGGGGCGCAGGGCTTACGGCGGGTGATCTCCAGGACGATCTTCGCGCCCTTCACCGGCTCGGCCTTGTCGAGGGTGCGGACGTAGAAGACCTCCTTCTGGTGCTCATCGATCGAGGTGAGCGAGAGGTTGGTCACCTGTACGCGCACGTAGCTGCGCTGCGGGGCGCCGGTGAGGCGCCGCAGGCCGACGAGGTAGGTGCCTGGCTTGGCCCTGCCGATCGCGGGGTCGATGAGCGGCGCGAGGTCCAGGCCAAAGCGCGTGGTGCCGCTCTTCTTGGCCAGCGGCAGATCGACCACCTTGGAGACCAGAGGCGAGCCGAGCAGGCGAATGTGCTTGATCAGCTCCGAGGTATCGACGCTGGAGCCGGGCTCGACGGGCGCAGTGGGCTCCTCGCCGGGGAAAGGCGGGGCCTCCTGCTCCGAGACCACCACCGGCGAGCTGGGGAAGGGCCACAGGCCATTGAAGAGCGGGTCCACTCGATAGACGCGCACGTCGGCGCGCGGGTCGCCGTAGCCGATGAGCGGCAGCATGCGCGGGCCATTGGCCTCGAGCACCGCCGTGGCCTGGCTCCAGCGCAGGAACGGGCTCTTCCAGCCCAGGTAGAAGTAGACCTCGGCATCGCCGGGATCGCGCAGCGCGCGGCCAGCGTCGTCGTGCAGCGGCGCCGCCCCGAACCGGACCTTGTAGAGCACGTCGGGCAGGAACTTGCCCTGCAGCGCGATGCGGTTGCCATAGGACTCGAAGCGCAGGTCGGGAACCGCCGGCTCCAGACGCAGCAGCTTCTTCAAGAGGGTCAGATCCAGGTCGGCGACCGGAGCCGAGAAGAGCAGCTGCGGCTTCTCCCCGCCCGTGCCGCAGAACAGGGCCATGTCGCGCGGCACCGCCCCCACCCCGCCCATCGGCTGCTGCGAGCTTCCACAGGCGAAGGCCTGAAGGTGGAAGGGAAGGCGCGTGTTGAGCTTGCCGTTCCAGAGCACCTTGCCCTCGTCACCCAGGGCCAGGCTCACCGCCACCGAGAGCTGCTTGCCCTCGGGCACGTCCTCCTCGAGCGTGATGGCGTAGGTCGCCGCGTCCCGCTGCGAGGCCCGGGGCAGCTGGGCTATGGCGAAGCTCTTGATCGGCCGCTTGGCAGAATCGGCCAGGCCTGGCAGCTCGCGGATCTCGAGCTTGATCATCTGCTTGAGCGACTCGAGCGGCAGCGCCTGCGGGAAGGTCAAGGTGAAGGAGCGGAAGGGCTTGAGGTTGTCCGAGCCGCTCGGCGGCGACATGGAGGCCGGCGCGGACATCATCGTCGTCAGAACCTTGCGGGTGCCGCGCGCATCCACCGCGAAGCGGGCCAGCGCCGGCCACGGCTCGGCGGGCCGGAACTGCAGGGTCTTGCGGTCGGCCCAGGACCAGGCGCCCGGCCAGCTCGGGGCGAGCTTGAGGAGCCTGGCGCCGTCGTCGGCCGGCCCGCGGCCCGGGCCCTCGTCGGCCGCGAAGTAGACGGTGATCGG
>JACRCT010001039.1 GCA_016218885.1 Deltaproteobacteria bacterium
CGAGGGCAACTGACCCGAACCACAGGGGGAAGTGACATGCGCGAGCTTATCGACAAGGCGAAGGACGAGCTCCAGAAGGTCGAGGAGAAGGTGGCCGACCAGGCGAAGAAGGCCGAGGCCAAGGTCGACGAGATCAAGGAGAAGACCAAGGACGTCCTCGACGACGTCAAGCACGACGTGAAGGAGACGTTCGAGAAGGTGAAGACAGATCTCAGGAAGTAACCGCTGCCGCCTTCGCACGCGGGGTGCGGCCGTGGAAACGGGAGACGCGCGCATCGCTCGAGGAGGGAATCATGCTCTGGACAATCGCGCTCATCTTGACGCTGCTGTGGGCCCTCGGGCTCGTGACCTCCTTCACTCTCGGAGGATGGCTCCACGTCCTGCTGGTGGCGGCCTTGGTGGTGGTGGTCATCCGCCTCTTCGAGGGGCGCCCCTACGGGTTCCGACACGGCGGGCATCACCCGACGTGAGGCCAAGGCGAGATGGAGGGCGAGGGGACCCACCGGCGACATGGTCCCCGAACCGATGCCGAGCACAGGGCGGGCCCGGAGCGGTGCGGTGGCCCCGCCGTCCATCACCTCGGGTCGGGCTCGCGCCGCTGGTTCGCGCTGCCAAGCGGCAGCTCACTTCGACGCAACATGGCCGAGGTGCGCACCGCCGCGTCGGCTGAGCGACCTGCTGCGCTTGTTGGCGGGGAGGGCACATGGAGGCGAACAAGAAGGGCCAGACCGGCACCAGGAGGAAGGCGGTCGCAAGCCGTAGGCCGACACAGTCCTTCGGCAACCCGCGCTCGTCCTTCCAGAGCGAACGGGCGAAGGCGAGCTCCCGAAAAGCGGGAGCCGTGCGCGGCTGGCGAATCAGCGGTGCTCAACGCTCTGCGCAGAAGCGCCAACAGAAGCGGCGCGACTCGCGCTGAAGGGCCCTACGGAGCGCCCTCCGCCGTCGTGCCCAGGAAGCGCCGCTCGATCTTCTCGTAGTAGTCGATGATCTGCCGGACGTAGCGGCGCTTCACCAGGTAGGAGCCAGGGAAGAAGCTGCGCTTGAAGCCGTAGATGATGATGCTCTTGAGCACCCGGGTATCCACGCCGCAGTAGCGCACGGCGAGGTCCAGCTCGTTGGTGACGCTGGTCGAGGAGACCGTGCGGTTGTCGGTGCAGAGCGTGGTCGACAACCGCGCCTCGCGCAGCTTGTTGAAGCTGTGCTGCGTCAGGTCCTTGAGCTGCGGGATGGTCTGGAGATTGGACGTCAGGCAGACCTCGATGGTGATGCGCCGATCGGCGATGTACTCGCTCAGGTTGCGCACGTACTTCTCGCGGTCCTTGATCGCCGGGTCGGTCACCATCGAGGTGTCGAGCAGGAAGTAGCCGTGCCCGATGCGGTCGGCGTAGCACTCGGTGATGGCCTGGAAGATGCTCTCCGGGCCGTAGGCCTCGCCGGCGTGAACCGTCTTCTTCATGAAGTTGCGGTGCGCGTAGGCGTAGGCGTGGCGGTGGTCGTCGGGCGGATAGCCCTTCTCCTCGCCGGCCAGGTCGAGTCCCACGATGGGAAGGCCGTAGTCGTCGCGCACCCGGACCGCGGCGCGGGCCAGCTCCAGCGAGGCGAGCCCGAAGACCTGGTTGGTCGGAGTGAACTGATGGGCGCGCAGGAGGTCGGTGTAGTACTCCGAGAAGCCCTCCCGGAAGGCGCGCATCGCGCAGACGATGATGCCGTACTCGAACGGCGGCTCCTGCCCGTTGACCACCTCCGGACGCGCGTTGAACTCGTCGCGCGCGCGGCGCATGCCGCGATCCACCGCGCGCATCACGTTGATGGGGTTGAGATGCCGGTGCACGTGGAGCTGCGGCGCGAAGCGCGCCTCGACGTAGCGCACTCCTTCGGCCTGGTTGTCGACCGCCAGCTCGTAGGCGACCCGCTCCAGCCCCGGCTCGCTCTGCAGCACGCCGGTCATGTACTTGAACCCGGTCAGGTAGTCGCCCAGGTCCTTGTAGCGCTCCTTGAAGACGAGCTCTCGCAACCCGGCCTCGGTATAGGAGGGCAGCTCGACGTGATACTCGCGCGCCAGCTCGATGAGCGTGGGGATGCGCACCGAGCCGTCCAGATGGACGTGCAGGTCGGTCTTGGGCAGCGCGAGCAGGAAATCCTTGGTGATCTGGGGGGTCTTTTCGGGCTTGTCGCTCATGGTGCCCTGCATCTTCCCACAGCTGCGCCCGGCATCGGTGCAAGATCCCTCGCTGGTCACAGGCGGACAGTCGGGACGGACCTTGCGGATCTGGTCCGCAACGACCGGCCAGCAGCCGTGGAGAGGGTCGTCCGGGCTGCCTGGGGAGTGGTAGAGCGGGCCATTGCAGACAGCCCTGCGCCCGGCTGGCTGGTCAGCAGTGCGGGCCGCTTCGGGACCCGCGAGCTCCTCCGGGACGTGGCCCCCCCCCTGAAGCAGAGGGCCCAGGATAGACAGTTGCGCACTCCCCTGCTCTTATCCGCCGGTCACCTTTCACCCCCGGAGACCCACCATGACCAAGCTGCTCCCCGCAGTGATCGCCGCTGCGCTGCTGTGCGCCCCCGCCGCCTCGCTTGGCGCGGACCCGAAGAAGGCCGAACCGAAGGCCGACGCCAAGAAGGTGGAGCCGAAGAGCGAAGCCAAGCAGGTCGATCCCAAGTCCGCCGAGGCCCAGGCCGCGATGGCCAACATGGGCCCGCTGGGCGAGGCGATGCAGGCCGCGATGGCTGCCCCCAAGGGCGCCAATGACTGCGAGAGCGCCTACAACGGCATGAAGGCGATGGCCGAGGTCCTCAAGGCGAAGATGCCCCAGGGCCAGCAGAAGGAGCTGCCCTCGAAGGAGAAGTTCGTCGTGTCCTGCAAGGAGCTGCCGGTCGAGATCCAGAAGTGCATGAGCTTCGGCTACGCCATGGAGCACGCCCAGCAGTGCCAGGAGGCGCAGGCCAAGCTGGACCCCAAGGCCCTCGAGAAGTTCAAGCAGATCGCCAAGTAGGTTCTCCTACCGCCTCTGCGCCGTCCTCGCTGGCGCGCGGGTTTGCCTGGACGCGCGCCAGTGGTCTACGGTCGCTCAATCTCTCGCCGCTGAGGTCGACCATGCGCCTGACCGCCATCTGCCTGTCCGCCGCGCTCGCCACGCCCGCGCTCGCCTTCGCCGTCTCGCCCGCCGACAAGGACCTTCTGGAAGCCGCCAGCAAGGGTGAGGTCGCCAAGGCCTCCGCCGCCATCGCCAAGGGGGCCTCGCCCGACGTGCAGGACACCGACGGCTCCTCGTCGCTGATGTACGCCGCGGTGAGCAACCACGCCGGTCTGACCAACCTCCTGCTCGCCAAGGGAGCCAAGGTCGATCTCAAGGACCGGGAGGGAGCGACGGCGCTGCACGTCGCCGTCGACCGCAACAGCCAGGCGGTCATCCCGCTCCTGCTCGCCAAAGGCGCCGACGTCAACTCCAAGGAGAAGAACGGGCGCACCGCCCTGCTCATCGCGGCCGACCGCGGCAAGGCGCCGATCGTCAAGATGCTGCTGGGCAAGGGCGCCGACCCCAGCGCCAAGGCCAGCGACGGGCGCACCCCGCTGCTGCACGCGGTCAACAGCGAGCACTTCGACGTGGTGAAGCTGCTGGTCGCCGCCGGCGCCGACCTCAACGCCGCGGACACCACCGGACACACCGCTCTCGGCCGCGCAGCGCAGGGCTGCGCCCCCGACGAGGCCGAGCTGCGCGGCGAGAAGTCGAGCCGCGGCAGCCACACCAAGACCTGCCCCAACCAGATGCTGGCGCTGGTCAGGCTGCTCATCTCCAAGGGCGCCAACGTCAACGCCCGCACCACCGACGGCTTCAGCCCCATCCTGGCGGCGATAGCCAACGATCAGAAGGACATTGCCAAGGCCATCCTGGAGAAGAAGCCCGATTTGACGGGCAGCGTCCGCGGGAAGCGGACCGCGCTCATGATCGCCGCGGCCATGGGCTACGCGGACATCGTGAAGATGATGGTGGACGCCGGCGCCGACCTCAAGGCCAAGGATTACGAGGGCACCACCGCGCTCAAGCACGCCGAGACCAACGGGCACCGGGCGGTGGTGGAGATACTCAAGAAGGCCGGGGCGACCGAGTAACCCTCGGCCAAAGCGGCTACTGCACGTTGAACTTGGCCCTCAGCGCGTCGTGCTCCTCCGCGTTCCTGGACGGGTGGAGCTACCGCTTCGAGTCGTGCAGGTAGTACCAGTAGTCGCTCTTCTCGGGGCGCATCGCCGCGAGCAGTGACTCGACCGTCGCGGCGCCGATGGGCGTGGGCGGCAGGCCTTTCCGGGCGCGCGTGTTGTAGGGATCTTCGGTGTCGCGCAGCTTGACGAGGAAGGCCTTGCGATCGTTCCACTCCTCGAGCTCATAGCGGCTGGTGGCGTCCACTCCGAGGGCGAAGCCCTTGTCCAACCTCTTCCAGAGGATGCCCGCGACGAGGGGGCGCTGTGCCGGCACGGGCTCCTCACGCTCCAGCAGCGAGGCCATGGTGACCAGCTCGTGCAGGGTGCGCCCGCACTTCTCGATCTCCTCCTTGTGCGGCGAATAGAAGCGCTCGGCGAAGGTATCGAGCTGGCGTTGGATGAACCCCGAGACGTCGAAGCCGGTCTCCTTCACGCGATACGTCTCCGGATACAGGTAGCCCTCGAGCGTTCCCCTGGTCGGCAAAGGGAACGGCGCCTTGAACCTCGAGGGATCGCTCGCGGCCTTGGTGTACTCGTCGGTGAAGGCGAGCCCCATGGCGCTCAGCGCGGCATCGGTCTCGCGCAAGCGCCATCCTTCGATCACCTTGATGGGCTGGTCCTCGGCCAGCGGGTTCGCCTCGAGGGCGGCACAGAGCTCCGCCATCGTCATCGACGCCTTGAGCACGTGCCGCCCCGCCTTGGCGTTGAGCGCGCCGCGCTTCCACAGGTGATAGCGCCAGACGCGCGCGTCCTCGATGAGCCCCTTGTCGGCAAGCAGCTTGCCCACCGACCGGCCGTTGGCGCCCTTGGGAACCTCCACCTCCACCTCTTCCGAGGTACCCTCGGCCTTGGCGCGGGAGACGGCGGTCTCGAGCCAGGAGTAGAGCCCACCCAGCGCTCCGGCGACCAGGACAAGCAGGACCAACAGCACCCCGAGGAGCTTCTTCATAGGGCGGCACGCTAGCAGGGGCCGAAGAGCGCTGCGAGCTTGCGGTCTGCGCCCGCTCCCATGCCGGCTCGAGCTCCAGGAATGCGGAGGAGACCTCAGGGACCGCCGGCCCGCCCACCCGCGCCGACGTGCCGGGATTCGGTTGCTGGCTTCTCTACCGCGGCCGCCTACGATCACCGGCCATGCGCGACCTGTTCCTGCTCGACCCCGAACTCGTCTTCCTGAACCACGGCTCCTTCGGTGCCTGCCCGGCGGAGGTCTTCGTCGCCTACCAGCGCTGGCAGCGCGAGCTGGAGCGCAACCCGGTGGAGTTCCTCGGCCGACGCTCCGCTGCGCTGCTCTGGGAAGCACGCTCCGCGCTCGCTGCCTATCTGGGCACCCGGCCGGAGCTCTTGGTCTTCCTGCCCAACACGACCCACGGCGTGAACACGGTGCTGCGCTCGCTGCCGCTGGCCGCGGGCGACGAAGTCGTCACCACCGATCAGGAATACGGCGCGTGCGATGCCGCCTGGGAGCACGCCTGTGAACGAGCGGGGGCGCGCTACGTCCACGCGGAGATCCCGCTTCCCTTCCGCGCGGAGGAACTCGCCGAGCGCGTCTGGTCGGCGGTGACTCCTCGGACCCGCGCGCTCTACTTGAGCCACATCACGTCCACCACCGCGCTCACCTTCCCCCTGGCCGAGCTCATCCAACGCGCGCGGGCCGCAGGGATCCTCACCATCGTGGACGGCGCTCACGCCCCGGGACACGTCACGCTCGGGCTCGACGCGCTGGGCGCCGACTTCTACACCGGCAACTGCCACAAGTGGCTGTGCGCGCCCAAGGGCACGGCCTTCCTCTGGGCGCGCGCGGAGCACCACGCACGGCTCGAGGCGCTGGTCACGAGCTGGGGCTATGCCCCGCAGGTCTCCGGGCACACCGGGTTCGACGCCTACACCGGGACAACCCTTCTGGAGCGTCGGCACCAGTGGCAGGGCACGCGCGATCTCGCCGCGTTCCTCACCGTCCCCGACGCCATCGCCTTCCAGAAGCGGCACGCGTGGGAGGGCGTCCGCGAGAGGTGCCATGCGCTCGCCGCGGAAGCCCTACGCCAGGTGAGCGAGCTGACGGGCCTGCCGCCGATCTGCCTCGACCGCGACTTCGGGCAGATGGTGGCCATCCCCATCCCGAAGGCGGGCGTGGACCCGGTCGCGCTCAAGAGCGCTCTTTTCGACAAGCACCGCGTCGAGGTCCCCATCACCTCACATGGCGAGCATCTGTTCGTGCGGGTCTCCATCCAGGGCTACAACAGCCTGCAGGACGTGGACGCGCTCGCTCAGGCACTGAAGGAGGAGCTTCGAGTCCGCTGAAACGAGGAGCGTCTTGGCTCACTCCGAGACCGCCCCGGAGGGAACCTCCTCCTCGCTCCCGAGAGCGTTGGCAGATGCGGCGAAGAGGGGGCGAAGGCCCCCACCAAAGACGGCGACCAGTGCGCCCATCGCGAGGAGCAACACGAGGAGTACGGCGACCGCAAAGAGGAGAAGGCTGGGTTCGGTCTTCGAGCGCGTGAGGGGAGGAGTTGGACGGATGCTCATCGGGACTCCTTACTCATTGGGCGGGATGACCCGGGCGGAGAAGAAAGGGAACAGGGAGCTCCCCAGTCACTCCGAAGCCAGGTTGTTGCTACCGAAATCACGGATGGCCTTGCGCTGGGTACGCCGAACGTTGACGCCCTCCTCGCCCCCTAGCGCATTGCTGGAGGCGGCGAACAGGACCCGCAGGTTGCCAAAGATGCCCCCCGAATCGCTCAGCGCCTTGGCCTGGAACCCTACCCTGGCCGCCGACACCGTATCGGTCGCCCGATCGAGCGATGCCAGCGCCTCCTCGCGGCGACCCTGGTCGTAGAGCTCGATCGCCCGCCTCGCCTCCACGATTCCCCTGCCGTTGATGGCGTGGGTGAGGACGTCCGTGTCCGCCAGGCGGCCCACCTCCTCCGCCGACGAGGTGATGCGCGCTGCGAGCGCCGGACCGCGCACGGCCACGCGCCCGCCGCGATCCGCCACGATCTCCGCGAAGCTCACCGCCGACTCCACGACCGGCACGTTGCCGCCCACGGCCTGCACGCTCAGCCGGGCCAGAACCCGGATCTGGGTGGTGGTCGCCAGGTCGGGGATGCTCACCACCACGTCGCGGCCGACGCGCTCGTAGAGATGGCCATAGACGTCCTCGATGTGCGTCCCATCGGCGGGCCGCAGCACGACCTTGACGTCTCCCGCCACCATCGTCGCCGCCAAGTCCAGCTCCTTGGTGAACGCCGCGGCGAGCTCCTGGGGGTTCTCCAGGAAGCGGAAGCGTCCGCCGCCGTGCTCGGCCAGTCCCTCCATGAGCTGGGCGTTGAAGTCGACCCCCACTCCGATGGACGAGAGCGTGACGCCGCGCTCGCGCAGCCCCGCCGCAGAGGCGAAGAGCCGCTCCGGCCGGATCTCGCCCAGGTTCGCCTGCCCGTCGGAGAGCAACACGATGCGGTGCACCAGCTTCTCGCCCTCGCGATCAGCGAGCAGCTCCCGCTCCGCCAGGTCCACCCCGCTCGACAGGTTCGTCGAGCCCCCGGCACGGATGCTCTCGATGGCGGCCAGGGCCCGAGCCCGCGCCACCTCGTTGACCCTGGTGGAGGACAGCACCCGCCGCGCCGAGTCCGAGTAGCCGACGACCGCGAGCCGGTCGCCCTCCTCGAGCCGCATCAGGAGCTCGCGCGCTGCGGACTTGGTGCTCTCCAGCTTGTCTCCCTCCATCGAGCCCGAGGTGTCGATCACCAGCGCCAGATGCACCCGCGAGCGACGCGCAGTCGCCGTCGGGGGGCCGGCTTTCGCAGAGACGAGCGCCTGCAGGTAGACCTCACGCCGATCGCCGGCGAGGAGGACCGGGTGCGAGAGCGCGGGCTCGAGACGCAGTAGGTCGGAAGGCGCGAGCCGAGTGGCGTCGAGGAAGGCATCGACCGGAGCGGCGGCGGGAGCCAGGACGATGGGGGCCGGCGCGGGCGTGGTCCCGCCGACCAGTCCTTGGATGGAAGCCGGCGCCACGGCAGAGGGCGGGGCGGGTGCGTGGACCACCGAGAGGTTGGCGAGCAGCCCCAGGACGCCGAGCACGGCGGCGCCGACGAGGATGGCAGTGGTCTTGGCCTTCGAATCCATGGCTCTCCCTTCGAAGCCCGAGGGCTGGTGCCTTCGAGCAGCGGGTACGGTGCGGCGGACCATCGTTGTTTCGAGCGCTCGCCAAGTTGGTCGTTCTTTCTCGCTTTTCCGGGAAGGGAGCGCGCGTCCTCATCGATCCGGCTGTTCTTCCGCGAGGTTGCGCCAGTTCCCCGAAACGAGCGCCCGGACGACTCATGGACAGGAGGCCTTCATGCCGCGGTTCGCCCAGGCGCTCGAGCTCGTGCCAGCGGGGTTTGACCAGGCCCGGGCGAATCCTCTAGCGTCCCGCGCCGCGATGACCGCGGAGTCCCAGCTCGTCGCCGACCTCTATCGGCGCTACGCCCCGGCCGTGCACCGCCGGGCGTTGCTGCTCACCGGCGACGCGCAGGCGGCGCTGGACGTCACCCAGGAGACCTTCCTCGCTTTCATGGACGCACGCACGCGGCTGCGTGGCGAGGCGTCGGCCTTCACGGTGCTCTTCCAGATCGCGACCCACAAAGCGGTCGACCTGCTGCGTCGGCGTGCCCGCTGGTCGGGGCTGCTCGCCACAGTGGCCTTCGACGACCAAGCCGCAGAGTCCAGGGCCGAGCCCGTTGAGACCGAGCGCGACACGTCAAGGCGAGTCGAGGCCATGCATGACCTCGCCCTGCTCACGCGGGGCGAATGCCAGGAGGTGGTGAGCGCCGCGTACCTCTACTTCGTCGAGCGCTGCACCACCGAGGAGGTGGGACAGGCGCTGGGGCTGTCGCGCAAGACCATTGGCAAGTACCTCGCCGGCTTCGTGGAGCGCGCCCGCCAACGCGCCGCCCGGCTCGAGGCGGAGCGGCGACCATGAGTGCACGCAGGATCCCCGACGCGCTGCTCGAGCGCCTGGCAGCCGATGACCTCGATGCCGAGCTGCGCGCTCATCTGGAGAAGACGCTCGCCGAGTCCGAGCTGGATCGCGCACGCCTCGAGGAGCTGCAGCGCGACTCGGCGGCCTTCCTGACCGCCCATCCCCCCGGCCCGCTGGTCGCTCGATTCGAGAAGCGCGAGCAGGGCCGCCGCAGCTGGAGGACGATCAAGCTCCTGCTCATTCCGGGGGTCGCCGTCGCGACCCTGGGCCTCGTGCTCTTTCTCTCGCCGGGCTCCCCCATCGATCAGCAGCGCATCCAGCTGGCCGTCTACTCGGCACAAGGGCCAGGGGCCGTGGTCGGTCCGCTGCAGGTGGCCTCGGCAGGCGACGCCGTGCGCTTCGTCCTCAGCGGCCGGTCGATGGGCTACGTCGCCGTCTTCGGTCGCGATCCTTCGGGGAAGGTGCGCATCTACGCGCCCGCAGAGGGAGCCACCGCGCGCCGCTACGACCCCAAGAGCCCGCTGCTCCCGGACATCGCTCGCCTCGCGCCCGGTTCGGGAAGGGAAGAGATCATCGGTGTCTTCAGCCCACGGCCCTTCGAGATAGGCCCGGTCGTCGAGGCCTTGGGCCAGGCGAAGGACCTGCGCGGGCTCGTCCCCGAGGGAAGCCTGACGGCGGTCGTCCCGCTCAGGAAGGACTAGGGGCCAGGTTCCGATTTCGAATTCGCGGGTATCCAGCTCGGAATTCGAAATCGGAACCTGGCCCCTCCGGCTCGCACCGGGGGCAGCATCGCCTGGCCGCGTGAATCGGTGAACGGTTAGAGTCCGGGGCCATGTCATCACGTGCCCTCGTCGCCTCCCTCGCCGGAGTCGCCTTCGCCGGTTGCGCCACGGTCAGCCAGCGCTTCCCGCAGGACGTCCAGGCAGCATTCGCGCGCGATGACATGCGGCGAATGCAGACCGCGAGCCTCGAGCTCTACTACCCCGCTCAGCACCAGGAGGCGGCGCAGCGCATCGCCGCGCGCCTGGAGCAGTGCGCCTCCAAGCTTCGCGCCCACGAGACCACACAGCGCCAGCGCGATCGCCTCACGGTCTTCCTCACCAGCGCCGACTTCAACAACGCCTACGTCCAGCCGACGGCGCTGGGCAATCCACAGCAGATGGTGTTGCCGCTCAACCTCTCGTTGGACCTGTTCGACCTGTATGGCATCGGCACCAACGCGGTCGCGGACGTCTCCTGCCATGAGGCAGTGCACTACGTCACCTTCGAGCAGATCGAGGGCTTCTGGCGGGGGCTCAACGCCTTCTTCGGCGGCCTGCTCAGCCCGGAGAGCTTCCTAGACGGCTGGCTCCACGAGGGGATGGCCACCTACTACGAGGCACGCCTGGGCAAGCCGGTGGGCCGGCCCTCCAGCCCGTTCTGGCGCGGCGCCTTCGCCGCCGGGGTCGCCTCCGAGGAGACCCTGGACGCGGGCTACCTCAGCCCCGATCAGCGCCAGCAGGACGCCTATGGAGCGGCCTATCTCTCCGGGATGGCCTTCGTGGAGTACCTCGCGCAGCGCTTCGGCGAGGAGAAGCTCTGGAAGCTCGTCGACAAGCAGGGCCGCTCGATCTTCTCGCCGCTGGGCGTCACCCTGCGCTTCAAGTCGGTGTACGGCCAGTCCATCGGCTCGCTCTTCGACGACTTCGTCGAGGAGACCAAGGCGCGTGAAGTCCGGCGAAAGCGTCCCGCCCAGCAGCGCGTCCTCGCCTCGGAGGTCGGCCACCTGGCCCGCCTGGCGGTGGCCGGCGACGGGACGATCGCCTTGGTGACCTCGGGGCTCGACGAGCCTGCACGGCTCATCATCCGCGAGAAGGATGGCACCGAGCGCGCCTCGCAGCGCC
>JACRCT010001062.1 GCA_016218885.1 Deltaproteobacteria bacterium
ATCATCCCGTTGCCTTCGATGGAGATGAGCGCCTGGCCGCGGATGGCCGTCAGCGCCTTGACCGGATACTCGCCGGCGGCCACGTCGCCGCCGATGCGCGTGCCGGGGAAGCCGGGGTTGAAGCTGTTGCGCAGGAAGAGGGGGATGCGCTGCTTCAAGAGCGGGATCATGGTGCGCGGATGCAGCACCTTGGCTCCGTAGTAGGCGAGCTCCGCGGCCTCGCGGTAGTGCACCTCCGCCAGGACCCGCGCGTCGGGCACCGCCTTGGGGTCGGCCGTCATCAGCCCGTCCACGTCCTTGAAGAGCGTGACCCTCGCCGCCCCCAGACCTTGGGCGAGGAGCGCCGCCGACAGGTCGGAGCCGCCGCGGCCCAGGGTGACGACTTGCCCCTCTGGTCCTGCGGCGATGAACCCGGGCACCACCGCCACCGCGCCCCGGCGCAGGATCGGCCGCAGCAGCCTCTTGATGGCGCGTGCGCTGCGATCCTGATCGGGCCACAGGCCGTCGGGGGTGAGGGTGGTGAAGAGGACCTCGGTGGCGTCGACGTACTCGGCGGAGACTCCGCTCTCGGACAGGAGGGCCGCGAAGACGCGGGCCATCACGCGCTCTCCCCGAGCCGCCACGGCGTCGAGCGTGCGGGGCGTGAGCTCGCGCAGCACCGAGACGCTGGCGCAGATTGCTTTCAGCTCGTTGGTCGAGCCTTCGAGCATCTCCTCGAGCGCCGTTCGGATGGCTCGCTGGGAGAAGAGCTGTGCCAGCAGCTCCTCGTGTCGGCGTTGAAACTCGGCAGCGGCCCGCTCCACGTCCGCCTGCTTGCCCGAGAGCGCGGCTTGAGCTGCCCCGAGCAGGAGATCGGTGACGCCGCTGGCCGCCGAGGCCACCACCACGAGAGGAGCTCTGGTCTCGCGCACTCGAGCCAAGGCGAGTCGAAGCGCCTCTGCGCTGCCCATCGAGGTTCCACCGAACTTGAAGACCCAGGGACTTGGCATTCGCTCCTCGCCCCGCTCGAGTTGCCGACTGCGCGAGTCTGAGTCTGCGCACAACACCTTGGAGAATCCAGCACATCCACGCTGGGCCAGGGGCCCGGCGACAAGTTGCTTGCCCGAGCTGGGTCCGCGCCGCAGCGTCGGGGGGGCCTATTGGTTCAGCTCGCGCATCCTCGTCGAGAGGTAGCGCAAGGGCTCGCGGGTAGCCCAGTCATCCTTGGTGAAGCCGCAGCCGATGGCCCACGGCATCCAGCCGTCGACTCCGCTCGCCTCGGCTCCTTCGATGAGGCGCTGCCGTCAAGAGCCAGCTCCCAGCTCGCCCCCGACGGGTCGAACTCGAGCGAGCAGACGTTCACGCCGCGCAGGCGGATGAGCCTGCCGGCGCTCGAGGTGACCAGGTCGGTGCCCTCGACGCGAAGACGCGGGAGCGATGAGGCTGGCGCCGGCGTCGGCTCCACCGGTGCGCCCCAGTCGGGACCGGCGGCGTCGAAGGGTTCAGCTTCCTCGGCGCAGGCCGCGCCTCCGAGGACGAGGAGAGCTGCTGCGAGAACGCGCCGTGAGCTCATCGAGCCCATCTTCGACGCCGAACGGAATCGGCGGCAAGGTCAGGCGTCCGGGATCTGGCTCACCGGTTCCCTCGCTCAATGAGAAGCGGGCGCCGCAAGCGGCGCCCGCTCCATACAGAAGAATCGTTGATGTCAGTGCTGCATGGCGTTGCGGACGGCCTCGCTGACGTGCTCGCGCACCGCCTGGCTCACCTGCTCGCGAATCGCGTCGCCTACTCGCTCACGTACGACCTCGGCGACCCGCTCCGAGTCCACCGGGCCCTGCTGCATGGTCGGCCCCTGGGGCATGGCGGTCTTGAGCGACTCGCCCACGCGCTCGCGCACGACATCGCCGATCCGGTCGCGCAGCACCTCGCCCATCTTCTCGCGGACGGTATCGCCCAGGCGTTCGCGCACCAGACGAGCGATGCGGTCGGTGTCGAAGCCCTGGGGGCCGACCTGGGTCTGCATCAGGGCGCTGCGCAGGGCCTCGCCGAACCGCTCACGGAAGCCTTCGAGCACCCGCTCGCGGACCTTCTCGGCGATGCGGTCGCGCAGGTTCTCGCGGATCTGCTCCTCGAGATGGGTGGTGAAGCCCTCGGCTCCGGTCGCGGTGAAGCCCATACCCTGGGACGACTGCAGCTCCGTCCAGGCGCTGCGCAGCGTCTCGGCGAGCCGCTCGCGCAGCACCTCGCCGAGGCGCTCGCGGACGGACTCGGCCACCTGGTCGCGGATGGCCTCGTGGAGCCGGTCCTTGATCAGGTTCGCGACGCGGTCGACGTCGAAGCCGCCTCCGTACTGGGAGAATCGTTGGCTCATGGCGTAGCGAATGGCTTGGCCCAGGCGATCGCGGATGACCTCGTTCACCCGCTCGCGGATCACCTCGGACATGCGCTCTTTCAAAGCGTCCTCGATGCGTCCGCGTACGGTCTGGGCGATCTTCTCGGCGAGCGGCGCAGGGATGTACGTCGGAGCATTCGTGTACTGCTGCCACTGGGTTTCCATGGGCACCCTCTCTGCGTGACGGTGGGACGACGGCGGTCGGAGCGCGACCGCGAGCGGCTTCTCTACGGCTGCGCGAGGATGAGGACCCCTCTCTAGCTCGGCAACGGGCCTCTTTGGGGCGCCCCTCGCTGTGACAGGGCGTTTGCAGGGGCCAGTGCCAAGAGCGCCCGCGCACTGGACCCTCGCTCACCTTCGCGAAGGGTCTGCGGCCAAGAGCAGCGTCGAAGGAGGGACTCCGCTTGCGGCTGCTCGCCGGCGCCTCGTGGTAGCGGCGACGTGTCGCTATCGCTGAGCAGGCATCGCCATCGGTCGTCCTCGAGGGGCTCGAGGGGCTCGAATATTGATCCCTCCCCAACCACCGGATAGCCTTTCGTTATTCAGGCCGGTTCACGATCTGGCCGGCCATCCTTCCCGGAGTCTTCTATGCGCCTCGCTTGGGCTCATGTGTCTTGTCTTCTCCTCGCGTCCCTGGTTTCCGGTTGTGAGAAGACCCATCCTGGGACTGCCGCCCTCGGCCAGGCCTGTACCGTCAATGGCGATTGCCAGTCTCCCTTGGTGTGCCTCGACGGGGCCTGCGCGTCCCCCATGGCGTCGCCGACGGCCTGCGAACCCGGCGGGCTGCGGTGCAACGGCACGGACGTGGAGATCTGCAACGCCGCCAAGGCCTGGGAGTTCAAGACGGCTTGCACTCGTTGCTCGAACGGCGCCTGCTCCGCACAGGTTTGCACGCCCATGGCCACCCGCTGTGGCTCCGAGAACAAGGCCGCCGAGGCCTGCCTGCCCGATGGCTCGGGATGGTCGGTGATCGAGGTCTGCGAGCTGGGCTGCAGCAATGGCGTCTGCTCGACCTCCGGGGTGGTGATCTGCACCGGCGGCGACAAGCGCTGCAATGGCGACGCGGTGGAGGCCTGCACCGCCAGCGGCACGGCGTGGGGCTTCGTGCAGTTCTGCGTCACCGGCTGCGACGGCGCGACCAAGACCTGCAAGGCTCCGACCTGCGTGCCGTACTCCGGGCGCTGCAGCCCCACCTCGAGCGCCCACGAGCTGTGCAACTCGACGGGGACCGGGTTCACCGCCGCCCCCTGCTCCGCGTCGGAGACCTGCATCAACGGCACTTGCCAGGCGACGATCTGCACCCCTGGCCAATCGCGCTGCATGGACGCGGTGACCCTCGGTCGCTGCAACGGCGCCGGGACCTCCTTCGACTCCACGCCGTGCTCGGCCAATGAGGTGTGCCAGACCGGGACCTGCTCGCCCGTCGTCTGCGCGCCCTACAGCACCAAGTGCAAGAATGCGGGGACAGCGCAGGTGTGCAACCCCACCGGGACCGCCTGGCTCGAGCTGGAGTGCGGCTCGACCGCCACCTGCCAGAACGGAGTCTGCGCCCCCCAGAACGGCGCGGCCTGCCAGGCGGGCACGCAGCGCTGCCTGGACGCCATGACCCTTGCCACCTGTGCCCAGGACGGCTCGGGCTACGTCTACAGCGCCTGCGAGGCCTCCCAGGTCTGCTCCAACGCCGCCTGCAAGGCCGTGGTCTGCGCGCCCGGTTCCACCCAGTGCCAGGACGCGGCGGCCGAAGGCGTGTGCAACCCGCTGGGGACGGGCTTCACGAGAGTGGTCTGCTCCGGCGGCACCGCGTGCGATCCCTCCGCCGGAGCCTGCGCCCCGGTGGTCTGCACCACGGGAGCGACGCACTGCGCCGACGTGGCCACCCTCGCCACCTGCAACGCGACGGGAACCGGGTACACCGCCTCTGGCTGCGCCGCCTCCGAGGTCTGTTCCGGTCGGGCGTGCAAGCCGGTGATCTGTGCCGCGGGTTCCACCAGCTGCGTCGACTCCAGCACGCTCTCGATGTGCAACAGCGATGGGACGGGCCGCAACACCTCGGAGTGCGGCCCCAGCAGCGTCTGCAGCTCCGGGCAGTGCAAGTCGGTGGTCTGCGGCCAGGGGGCCACCTACTGCGAGGACTCCTCCACCGTGGGGACCTGCAACGGCGAGGGGACCGGGTTCACCTTCAGCGCCTGCTCTGCAGGCAGCGTCTGTTCCGCCGGGGCCTGCCTCCCGCTCGTGTGCGCCCCCAACTCGGCGACCTGCGCTGACGCCCTGCATTCGGTGATCTGCAACGGCACGGGCACGGCGAGCACCACCAACGAATGCTCGTCGGTCGGGCAGGTCTGCCTCAACGGCATCTGCCAGTCCTCCGGCGGCAACGTCATCTGCGTGCACGGTGCCTACCACTGCAACGGCTCGGACATCGAGCAGTGCAATCCTTCGGGGACGGGGTGGGTCTACGTGCAGTCCTGCACCGGCGAGTGCAACAACGGGATCTGCGCGGGGACCGCCTGCGCCCCCTTCACCTTGACGATCGACCAGTCGCAGCTCCCCGCGGACAACTCCTCGACCACCCTCGTCTCCTCCAGCGTGATCAAGGACCTCGACGGCCACGCGGTTCCGGACGGGACCCTCTTCACCGTCTCCGCAGGCAGCAACACCGGGGGCGTGCTCTCGTCCGACGCCGACGCGGTTACCGCCGGCACTCAGGTCGCCAGCCTCAACGGCCGCATCGACTTCCTGGTCAAGGCGGGTACTGCCTCCACCGCCGGGCAGTCGGCGACGGTCACCGCCACGACGCTGCAGGCTTCGCGGTGCGCGGGGACGGCGACCCTCAACCTCGTCACCGCGGGCACCAACGGCTTCTTCTCCGAGGACTTCACCCGCACGGCCTACGAGGACCTCGTCACCACCTCGATGTGGGACACCTACCTCGGCCAGGCGAATTTCCCGCTCACCTCGGGCCTGGGCAATGGCGAGGACGGTGACCTCATCGTTCGCTCCGGCACCTTCAACATCAACACCGACATCAACCCGGCCAACCTGACCCGCGCATTCCCTGACGCGGTCTCGTACTCGGTTGCTGCCTTCGTGGGGACCTCGGGCGTGACGGTCACCGGCATCCCGGTGGGCATCGTCCCGGGTGACGAGGTGCTCCTCATCAACCTCCAGGGCGGGGGCGGCTTCCCCGTGGCGAACGCCAACAACGCAGGAGTGGGCGTCACCGGCAACGTCGGGCACTACGAGATCTTCACCGTCCAGTCGGTCGACTTCCAGACCAGCCGGATCACCTTCGCCAGCCCCATCGCCAAGATCTACGGCGCGAGCACCGACAACACGACGCTGACGGGCCAGAAGATCGTCGTGCAGCGTATCCCGCACTACGGCAACGTGACGGTCAACGGAACCCTCACCGCCAACGCCTGGGACGGCAGCAAGGGCGGGCTCTTCTTCATCAAGGCGAAGGGGGCGCTGGTCGTCAACTCGGGCGGTCAGCTCTCCATGTCCTCCAAGGGCTATCGCATGAACAACGGTAACTGGGGAACCGGCGAGAGCTACTCCGGTCCGCCGGTAGGTGGCACCACCTGCTACAACAACAACGGCGGCGGCGGCGTCGGCAGCGATGGCGGCAACTGCTACTACGGGTCCGGCGGCGGCTACGGCGAGCGCGGCACGGCATGCGTCGCAGGCATCCGCAACAACGGCGGCTTCAGCTATGGAGACGCGAACCTCACCGACTGGTTCATGGGCTCGGCGGGGGGCAACTGGGGCGGCGAGGCTGCGGGGTTCCGCGGCGGCGGCATCCTGGTGGCCTGGGCCTCGGCGATCGGTATCGTGGGCAACGTTCGCTCCAATGGCGACGGAGGTCCCAACCTCGGCTCCGGGTCTTCGGCGGGCGGTTCGGTCTACCTCCGCGCTACCAACGTGAACATCGGCCAGGGGCTCGTCACCGCTTCCGGCGGCTACAATTCCACCCACGGGGGGCACGGCGCGGTCGGTCGCATCCGCATCGACGCGCAATCGGTTCACGCGGGCGACACCACCAGCCCCACCTTCGTCGCCGGAGGGGCCCTCTCCGGTGGCTCGAAGATCGTCACCGTCACCCTGGACAACACGCCAGGGACGATCACCAAGGCGCGCATCGTCTCGGTCATCCAGGACACGCGCGGAGGGACCATCCTCTACGAGATGACCTCCAACGGCGGGACGAACTGGAACACCTTCATTCCTGGTGACCCGCTGCAGAGCTTCTCCACCGCGGCCTCGGATCTGCGCCTGCGCATCACGCTGACCAGCGACGGCAGCAACCTGCCGCTGGGCGTCCAGGGCATCACCGTGGAGTACCTCGCTCCGTGACCCCTCGCGCGGCTCTACTCGTGGCGCTGGCCCTGCTCGGGGCCGGCGCGCCCCCCCGCCTTGCCCTCGGCGCAGACGCGGAGTCTGCGCCCCCGCCCGCCCCCGAAGGCCCGTGGGCGGCGACGCACCCGGGCATCCTCGCGGCACCCGGCCTGCTGCGCAGCTCCTCGGCGCTCCCCTCCGGTCACGTGCTCTCGCTGGCGCTCTCAGGAGCCCTCTTCAGCGGCAGCGACTTCATCTACCCGGGCTCGAGCGACACCTGGGTCGGTGGGACTCTGGCTGCCGGCATGGCCCCGCTCGACTATCTGGATGCCTTCCTGGCGCTCTCGAGCGGGCGCAATGCCAACGACCGGGGCACTCCCCAGGTGCTCTCCGCGGGAACCGACCTGCGGCTCGGGGCCCGGCTGCGCCATGGCTTCGGGCCGCTCCACCTTGCCGCGGTGGGGGAGCTGCTTTGGACCTCGCCCATCTCTGGGGAGTCGCGCGGCGGCTCGGGCTTCGGTGGGGCAGCCCAGGCGGTGGGCTCGCTCTTCATCCCCGCGACGCCCGCGGTGCCGGTGGTCCTCCACGCGAACCTGGGGTTCCGGCGCGAGGCGGGCAGTGACCTGCTCGGCTCGCGGGTGGGCGCCTTGGCCACCTTCGCCCAGGGCTACTCGCAGTGGAGCACGGTGAACGTGGCCGCGGCTGCAGAGGTCCGCGTCGGCCCCGTCTATCCCTTCCTCGAGGACGCGCTGGAGGTGCCGGTGGGGTCCGAGGCGCCCTTCTCGGCGTATCCGTCCCGCCTCGTCCCCGGCATCGGCGCGCAGCTCGGCTACGGCTTCGAGGTCCTCGCCGGGTTGGAGGTGGGCCTGGCGTCACGGCTCTTCGACGGCATCCCGGCGACGCCCCCCTGGACGGCGCGCCTGGGAATCTCGTACAGCGGGCTGAAGAGCCGGGCTCCGCCGCCCGCACCTCCGCCGGCTCCGGAACCGGTTGCCGCACCGCCGCCGCCCGAGGAATCGATCGCCATCGTCAAGCACGTTCCGATGACCGGCACCCTCCACGGCACCGTCTCCGACCTCGAAGGTCGTCCGCTGCAGGCGGTGATCAGCCTTCCCGGGGCGCCAGGGTCGCTGGGGGCGAAGGTGTATGACGCCTCCCCCTCCTACGAGATCGAGCTGCCGGCGGGCGTCTACCACGCCGAGGCGATCGCCGAAGGCTTCCTGGTTCGCGGGGGCACCTTCACCATCGAGGCAGGCCAGGCCACGCGCGGCGATTTCCAGCTCCGGCCCGTCCCCAACGTCAAGGCCGTCCTCCTCACCCGTGAGCAGGTGGAGATCCACCGCTCGATCCTCTTCGCCTTCAACGAGGCGCGGCTGTTGCCGGAGTCGTACTCGATCCTCGACGAGGTCATCGACACCCTGCTGCGCAACTCCCAGGTGCGCAAGGTGCGCATCGAGGGCCACACCGACGACGTCGGCACCCTGGAGGCCAATCAGGCGCTCTCCGAGAACCGGGCGGTGGCGGTGCGCGACTACCTGGTGCAGAAGGGCATCACCGAGGACCGCCTCATGGTGCAGGGCTTCGGCAAAACCCGGCCCCTGGTCGATAGCCGCACGGAGACGGCGCGGGCGAAGAACCGTCGCGTGCAGTTCTTCATCATCGAGCAGTAGCGGGCTTCTCTCGAGCCTGACTGCCATCGCCAGAGGTCCTGGCCATGGCAGCGCGAGGCCCTTCACTGGTGGGGCAGCTCCCGCACGACCCTCGCGAAGGCGCGCACCGAGGGCTCGAGCACCTTCCACCAGTCGGCGATCTGTACGGGGGTCGGATCGAGCGCCAGGGTGTCGGCGCAGCGGATCAGCTCCGAGGCGGCGGCCTTGAGGTGCTCGCCTTGCGAGGTGCTCAGCTTGGCGTGCAGGCCGAGCGTCTCGAGCGCCTCGCCGAGGATCTCCACGCACACCTGCAGCCCGAGCCGATCAGCCTCGGCGAGCCCAGGCAGCCGCCCCAGGTCCCTGGCGACCTTGACGATCGCCTTGGCATGGGTGGTGACGCGCGAGACCCCGTGATCGGAGGGCATGTCAGGGGACCTTGATCGTATTGGTGGCGGGACCGACGGGCCTGGCGGGGGCGGGCCGGGCCGCGCCCTGCGCCGCGAGCAGGTCGGGCAGCAGCCCGCCCGCTCTCCCGGCGGGGATCAGCGTGACCGCGGCGTCGCTCTCCAGCGCCCGCTGCGTCTCGAGGATGTCGAAGAGCGTCTGGGCCACCTCGGGATCCTGGGAGATCTTCGCCAGCGCCTCGCCCACGATGCGCGGACGCAGGGCCAGGGCCTTGGCGAACTCCACCGCCGCCTGCCGCTCCGCCGTGGAGGTGATGAGGCCCACCTGGTTGGCGCCGTCCTGGCGGATGGCGCTGGTCACCTGGCGCAGCCGGTTGACCACCTTCTCCTCGATCTGGCGGATCATCATCTCGTCGCGGAAGTGCACCTTGCGGATGTAGACGCTGCCCAGCTGGTAGCCCCACTCGTGGCTCTTGGGGCTGACCTCGTCGCGCACCGTCCGGCTCATGGTGTGGCGGGTCTCGAGCATGTCCCCGAGCTTCATGTTCGACAGGCAGCGCACCGTGGTGTTGGAGACGTTGGCGCGCAGCGAGCCGCGGGGGTCGGTGTTCTTGAAGAGGAAGGCCACCGGGTCGGAGATGAACATCTCGTACCAGATGCCGATGCCCATCGGCGCGCCCTCCTCGGAGTTGACGGGCTGCGAGCGCAGGTACTCCTGGTCGAGGCGCATGGGGAGGACCTTGAGGGTGCCGAACCAGCGCAGGATGAACGCCGAGGGGCCGATCTTCAGCGGCAGGATGGCCAGGCCGGGCTCGTCGAGCACGCCCTTCACCTTTCCGAAGAGCGTGTAGATGTGGCAGGTGCCTTCCTCGACGATGGCGTAGAAGCCGAACATCCGGAAGAACCAGAAGACCACCGGCACCAGGATGAAGCAGGAGAAGAAGGTGATGAGCACCGCGAGCAGGAAGTCCATCACTTCACCTCCGCGATCAGGTTCTTGGCGCGGGCCCACAGGCCCAGGCGCAGGTTGCGCAGGTAGACGGGCAAGACGCCCTTTCCCGAGCTCTTGAGCGCGGTGAGCTGGTCGGCCATGGCCACCAGCGGCTCGACCTCGGCCTGCGCCTTGAGGGTCTCGATCTCCACGGCGCGCCGGGACTGGACGATCTTCTGGTCGGAGGCGGCCTGGGCGAGGCTGATCTCCGAGGAGATCTGGTTGTGGGCGGTGTTGATGGCCGCCAGCGCCGACTCCACCTCCGGGGGCGGGTCGATCTCGGTGATGAGCGAGGCGTCGAGGACGATGCCGTAGCGCGCCACCGAGCTGCGGCACTCGCGGTCCATGTGCTCGTTGAGGTCGCGCATGTTCTTGCGGATGTCGTTGATGGACACGCCGCTGACCGCCGCCAGCCCGCCCTCGGAGGCGGCGCGCGGGGCCTCGAAGGAGGCGATGCGCTGGCGCAGCACGGAGACGAAGTAGCCCATGACGTGGGCGATGGGGTTCTTCACTCCGAACAGGCAGGCGTAGAGGTTGGACTCGGCGACGCGGTAGCGGATCTGCCCGCTCAGGCCGACGTTGAGCTGGTCGCGGGTGACGGCGTCGAGCACCGTGCCGCCGCGATTGGCCTGCGGGCTCTCGGGGTCCCAGGCCATGGAGACGGTCTCGGTGGCGATGGAGACCTTGTGCACCTTCTCCCACGGCCACTTCCAGTGCATGCCCGGGCCGATGACCCGCACCTGCGGGTAGCGGTAGCGCTGGCGCTCCTCCTCGGTGAGGGCCTGGGCCTCAGGGAGGTCGGCCGAGGTGCCGGCCAGACGATCGGCGCGCCCGAAGCTGGTGAGCACGGCGCGCTGGTTGGGGTTGATCGTGTAGATCCCGGCCACCAGGTAGCGGACCAGGAACCACGCGACGAAGCCGAAGATCATTCCTCCGAACACGTCCATGCAGCGCCTCCCTTTCGCGAGAGGCTCCGGAGCATGGTCGGCCGGTGCTGACCGGTCAAGGGCGGGCCAGGGCAGTCGCCGGCTACCTGTCGGTCGACCGATCGGTCCTCTGCGGCGGGCTCTGCCCTAAGCTACTGCACCGAGGCGAGGTAGAACTTGTTGCTGGTCTTGTCCTCGATGCGCACCGAGCGGCCCTTGGACTCGATGGAGGTCTTCATGCCCGCGAAGCGGCTCTGCTCCACCAGGACCCAGAAGCGGCCCTTCTGCGCCAGCACGTCGTCCCAGTGGCTGTTGTCCTTGATCTGCCGCACCTGGTTCGACGAGTAGAAGGTCTCACCGCGCCAGTTCATGTAGTAGGCGATGATGGGCTCGTTGGGCGAGCCGCGCTCGTGGAAGTAGGTCCAGAAGAGCTCGCGCTGGGTCCAGTGCGGGGTGAGCTTCTCCCAGTGCACCCAGCTGAGATAGCCGGCGAAGGCCAGGGCGAGGGCGGCGAAGGTGCCGGCGAGCATGGCTTTGGCGCGCCAGACGTAGGCGAGGGCCAGCCACAGCCCGCCGCCGATGAAGAGCACGGCGAAGACCTGCTTGGGGCTGGCGTCGGCCATCGGGTAGGTGCGCTCGTACTGGTAGATGAAGAGGTTGGGCAGGACCTTGGGCTCCAGCCACATGTTCTGGGCGACGACCGCGAAGAAGCCCAGCCCCAGCAGGATGGGCACCGCGTTCTCCTCGACGCCCTCCTTCCACAGGCGGTCGGCCCACAGGGCGCAGAGGATGGCCAGGGGCGGCACCACCGGGAAGCAGTAGTGGTGGAACTTGGTGGCGCTCATGGAGAAGACGAAGAAGGAGGCCGCGGTCCAGATGGTCACGAAGAGCGCGGCGCGGTTCTTGGGCTCGGGGTTGCGCGGGGCGAGCTTGCCGATGGCCACCATCGCCCCCGGCACCAGCGCCACCCAGGGGAACATGGCGAAGCCGAGCTGCTCGATGAAGTAGGTGAAGGTGCCGCCGGGGGTCGTGGTGTGGACGCCCGCGGTCAGCCGGTTGACGTGGTCGTGGATGAAGAAGCGGTAGAAGAACCGCTTCGACTCGTCATCGACGCCTTGGAAGAGCGAGAGGGTGAGGTACCAGGGCAAGGCGATGGAGAAGAAGATGATCAGCCCGTGCACCAGCCGGGAGCGCCACAGCAGTCGCCAGTCCCAGGTGACGAGCAGGTAGACCAGCAGGATGAGGCCGGGCAGCGCGAAGCCGAGCAGCCCCTTGGCCAGGGTGGCCAGACCGAAGAAGGCGTAGGCCCAGCACCACCAGACCGTCGCCCCGCTGGTCTTGGGCCGGCCCTTCCCATCGAGCTCGCCGCGGACGGCGGGATCGAACTCGGCGATCATGAAGCAGGCGAGTCCCGAAGCCATGAGGGTGACGAAGGGGGTATCGGTCACCGCCTGTCGCGCCAGCAGCATGTAGAGCGGGCTGGTGGCAGTGGCGAAGCCGGCGATGATCCCCGCGCGCCGTCCGAAGATGCGGCGCACCGCCAGCGAGATCAGCGTCACCGCCACGATCGCCAGGGCGGCGAAGGGCAGGCGCATGCCCCACTCGGCGTAGAGGCCCAGCGCAGCGTTCTGCGTCACCGACCCTGTGGCGGCCAACCCCAGGCCCTGCAGCCACATCGTGAGCGGGGGCTTGGAGAAGAAATAGGCGTTCTCCCAGTAGGGGAAGACGAAGTCGCCCTTGGCCACCATCGTGCGCGCGACCTCGCCGTAGTGGACCTCCCACGGATCCCACAGGCCCACCGCGCCCAGCCAGGGAACGAACATCAGCGTGGCGAACAGCGCCAAGGCCGTCACGTCGCGGCGCTCCTGCGCGCGCTCGCGTCCCTCGAGCGAGACGGCCTCGAACGGCCAGAGCTGCTGCGAGAGGCCGATGAGGAACACCACCGCGCCCAGGAAGGCTCCGCCCCAGCCGACCACCGCTCGGCTCGACGAGCCGACCGCGGAGGGACCGCCCAGCGCCACCAGGATGACTCCCAAGGCGAAGAGCAAGGCACCGACCAGCAGGTTGCGCCGCGCGTTACCCGTCAGGATGGCGAGCGCCCTCTTGCCGAGCACTGCCTCGGCGAGGACGGGGTCCTCTCGGTTTTCCTTGGAGTCCTTGGCAGGGTCCTTGGCCATGCGCTCATCCCTCCTCGGGCCGCGTTCGAAGGCCGGCCTTCATACCACGAGTCCAGCGCAGCGGCGTGCTTGGTGTTCACCGGCCCACTGCCCGCCCCCGTCCGCTTCTCGCAGCGCGTTGCAGAGCCCATTCGCGCTCGCTCCCTCCCAGTAGAGGCGAGGGGGCGAGTGTGCTATGGAAGTGCCGCTCCTGCCGTCCAGTCCGCTTCGGATCTCGCTCGACTGGCCGGGGCGCTTCACGCAAGCGCCCGTCGTTGCAGGGGAAAACATGGCAGGCAACTTAGCGCCTACATGTGCGGACAATGTCGAATCGCAACGGAGGCCATCCCATGTTCAAGCACGCCCTGCTCATCGCCCTCGCGGTGATCGTTCCCGCGGCTGCTCAGGCGGAGAAATGCCCCGCCGAGCTTCCGGTGCTTTTTGTCGTGCAGGACAAGTCCGGGACGATGGCTGATCCGCCCGATGCGAGCTGCCCGTCGTGTCCCAGCAAGTGGACGACCGCCAAGGCGGCGGTCAAGAACCTCTCGCAGCAGTACGCCAATCGCTTCCGCTTCGGCGTGCAGATGTATCCGAGAGACACCACGACCTTCAATTGCAGCACCGGCACCACGGTGACTCCGTTCCCGGCGAGCAGCGATGACGTGGCCGCGGCCTACTCCGCCGCCTCCCCCGGCGGCGGGACGCCCACCGCCGTCAGCCTCGACGCCGCCAAGACCTATCTCCAGGCCAGGCACCTGACCGAGCCGGCCTACGCGCTGCTGCTCACCGACGGCCTGCCCAACTGCAACCTCTCGCTCAATCAGGCCACCTGCACTCCGTCGCAGCCCGCATGCGCCGGCTCGAATGGCTTGGGCTCGCCCAACTGCGGCGCCAAGGGCTGCCTCGATGACCAGGGCGCCACCAGCGCCGCCGCTCGTCTGCTCGCCGCTGGCTACAAGGTCTACGTGGTGGGCTTCGACGCCACGCTGAGCGCCAACGTGAACCGCGCCGTCCTCGACGGGATGGCCGCCGCGGGCGGGACGGGGCAGGCCTACACCGCCGACGACTCCGCCTCGCTCAACGCCGCGCTGGCCGCCATCGCCTTCGACGCCACCACCTGCTGCAAGGACGTCTGCCAGAACGGCGCCGCGCAGTGCCTGGCCAACGGCCAGGTGCAGCGCTGCCAGATCGACGCCGGGGGCGAGTGCACCAACTGGACGGTGTCCGACTGCCCGCCGGCGAGCGCCTGCACCAACGGCTCCTGCGTCGCCTGCCAGAACGAGTGCGCCGTGGATGCCACGCGCTGCAGTGGGAACTCGGCGATGAAGTGCCAGATGCAGCCCAGCGGATGCACCGCCTGGGTCACCATCGACGACTGCGGCTGGGGCGAGAAGTGCGTCAACGGGGTCTGCGAGAGCTGCGACGAGTGTAACCAGGGCGAGGAGCAGTGCGTGGGCGCTTCCGAAGTGAAGACTTGCGACCTGGATTGGCTCTCGGGCTGCAGCCAGTGGAGCACCGAGCCCTGCCCGAACGGCACGACCTGCGAGGGTGGCGCCTGCCTTGGCTGCGCCCACACCTGCAGGGCGGGGGAGCGCCGCTGCACTGGTCAGACGCCTGAGGCCTGCGTAGCCGACTCCCAGGGCTGCACCGAGTGGACTGCGGGCACGCCCTGCACCGACTTCTGCTCCGGCGGCGTGTGCGGAGCCTGCGGCACGACGTGCACCCTGAATGCGGCTCGCTGCAACGGCAACACGGTGGAGATGTGCACCCAGGACGCGAATGGCTGCACCATCTGGTCGGCGAACGGCCCCTGCCTGCCCGACCAGTTCTGCAGCGACGGAGCGTGCCAGACCTGCCCGGTGCGCTGCACGGTCGGCGAGAAGCAGTGCGGCGCCAACGGCATCCTCGAGTGCCAGCCCCAGGCTTCAGGCTGCAATGCCTGGGTTGCCGCCGGCGCCTGCGCCGAGGGCGAGACCTGCCGCGACGGGCACTGTGTCCCGCCCTGCCAGAACCTCTGCGATACCGGGGCGGTCACGTGCGACACCCAGGGCGCTCCCATGAAGTGCGAGCTCGCCCCCACCGGCTGCAGCGTGTGGAAGGCCTCCCCGGCCTGCGTGGGCGAGAACCAGCGCTGCATCGACGGCGTGTGCCGCGAGCGCTGCAGTGGCGCCGAGATCGAGACCTGCTCCGAGGGCATGGTCTGCACCGGCGTTCCCGAGGGCTCGTTCTGCCTGCCCGCCGACGGCTCGCCTGACGCGGGCACCGGCGGTCCGGGCACGCTGCCGGGCATCGACGACCCTTCCGAGGAGGACCCCGGAACGACGCTCAAGCCTGGCAGCAAGGCAGGTAACGCCCCCGACGGCGGCTGCGGCTGCGGCGCCACCTCTTCCGGCGCAGCCCTCTTCACCCTGGCGCCGATGGCGTTCACGCTGCTGCGCCGGCGCCGCGGCTAGGCGCCTGGCCTGCTCCAGGAGCATTCGAGGCCCCGGGTCCGAATTCGGCCCGGGGCCTTTTTTCAAGTCCGGTGATAAAGAGTAGCGAGGAGGGCCGGGAAGGGGATTGTGCGCGGTACTTGAAGTAGCATCGGGCACACCTTCGCGCTCGCCCGGACATCTTATGAACATCGAAGCAACCTGCACTCCGCACCCGACCGAGACCGGCCAGTACCTGCTCTATCTGGAGCTGGCCGCGGCGGAGGAGACGAGCCAGGAGCGCAAGCCAGTTCACCTGGTGCTCTCCATCGACGCCTCGAGCTCCATGGGAGGTCCGAGGTTGGCCTGTGCGGTCGAAGCCGGGCGCGCGGTGGCCGAGCGGCTGGGGCCCGAGGACATGTTCTGCCTGCTGGCGTTCGATCGTTCCGTCCGCACACTCTTCGGACCGGGGCTGGCCAACGACGAGGCCAAGAAGGCCATCGGCGAAGCGCTAGGCGCGCTGCGACCCGGGGTGGGCACCGCGCTCTATGACGCCCTGCAGAAGTCCCACGAGAGCCTGCGACGCGTCTTCGTGCGTGGCACCCGCCCTCACGTGGTCCTGCTCACGGACGGCTACCCCTCGGTGGGCCCCAACCGACCAGAGACCTTTGCCGAGCTCTCCCGCCAGGCTGCCGAGGAGGGCATCGTCACCTCGGCGGTGGGGGTCGGGCTCGACTTCGACGAGGCGGCGGTCGCGGGCATCGCCGGCGGCGGCGGTGGGCGCTACAGCTTCGTGGACAAGGAGTCGGACATCCCCGGCGCCCTGTCCCGGCACCTGACCGACCTGTTCTCCATCGCCATCGAGAACGTCACCATCCGCCTCGCCCCCGGAAACTCGGTGCGCGAGGCCTCGCTGCTGCACCGCTACTCGACCAAGGTCGGCCCGGACGGGTTCGTCGTCGAGACCGGCCCCATCGGGCGCGGCAATCCCCGGCGGCTCCTCTTCGTGCTCAAGGCGTCGGGCGAGCCGACCCCGGTGGCGGCCACCATCGCCCTGACCGTGCGTGGCTCGGCGGGGAACGAGCCGGAGACCAATCGCATCCTCTCGGTGCCGGTCAACCCCCAGAGCCCCGCCGCCAAGGAGGCGGTGCGCGAGCTGCACCGTCTCACCCTCTCCTCGCAGGAGAATGACTTCTGGGAGGCCGTGCACCACAACGATCGCGCCCTGGCCCAGAAGGCACACGATGCTGCCCTGAGAACCGTCGCCGCTCTCGAGGCCGCCGGCGCTCCTGCCGGCCAGCTCGACGCCGACCGCGGCCGACTTGCCGATCACAAGGCGGTCCTCGACGGGCGCCTGTCGGCGGAGGCCCGGGAGATGGCCCGCAAGCGATCGCACCAGACCGGCATCTCTCGGGTGACCAGCCTCTTCGAGCCCGAGAGCTGAGGAGCGCCTCTACGGCCCTTGGGTTCGGCCTCACCGAACGCTTGGCTTGTTCTCCTGGCGCTCCTTGGCGTCGGCCCACAGCGAGGCCGCGACCGCGAGGGCGAGCATGCTGGCCACCACGATCAGGGAGGCCGCCGCGGGCACCTTGAACCAATTGCCGGCGGCGAGGACCATCTTCAGGCCGATGAAGGCGAGCACGAAGGCCAGGCCGACGTTGAGGTAGCGGAACTTGGCCATGAAGCCGGCGAGCAGGAAGTAGAGCGCCCGCAGGCCAAGGATGGCGAAGATGTTGGAGGTGTAGACCACGAATGGGTCGGTGGTGACCGCCAGCACCGCGGGGATGGAGTCGACGGCGAAGACGACGTCGGTGGCCTCGACCACCACCAGCACCAGGAGCAGGCGCGTGGCGACCTTCTTGCCATTCTCGGTGACAAAGAAGTGCCCGCTGGCGATGTTGTCGCTGATGCGGAAGAAGCGCGAGAAGAGCCGGTAAGCGAGGTTCTTCTGCGGGTCGACCTCCTCGCCCTTGGACACCAGGAGCTTGAAGCCGGTGTAGATGAGGAAGCCGCCGAAGACGTAGAAGAGGAAGTGGAACTTCTGCAGCAGCGCCACTCCCAGGAAGATGAAGATGGCGCGCATCACCAGCGCGCCGAGGATCCCCCAGAACAGCACGCGCCGTTGGTGCTCCCGCTCGATCTTGAAGAAGCTGAAGAGGACGATGAAGACGAAGAGGTTGTCGACCGAGAGCGCCTTCTCGAGCAGATAGGCGGTGAAGTAGTCGAGCGTGGCCGCCCCGCCGATGAAGGGCGACATCCCGATGCCGAACGCCACCGCCAGGCCTATCCACACCAGCGCCCAGACGAGCGCCTCTTTGGCCGACATCTCGTGGTGCTTCTTGTGCACCCCGAGGTCGATCACCAGGCAGACGACCACCAGCACGCCGAAGAGGGCCCACATGAGGGGTGTGCCCGTCGAGACCATCGCTGCTCCCATCAGCGCCCCTTCGCGCCGCGGGCCATGGTCTAGGGGAAAGAGGTCGGGGAGGCAAGGTCGGCGCGCGAGCGGTCCTCGAGCCCTGGCCCGGCGCTGGCCCAGATGAGCGAGAAGTCGGGACCGGGGGCATCGAACAGGCGCTCGATGTGCCAGCCCGTTCCGTCGATCAGCGCCCGCGCCGTGTCGGAGGTGAACTTGCGGCTGATCTCGGTGCGCACCGATTCGCCGGCCTGGAAGCGGGCGACCCTGTCCAGCTCGCGCAGGCGGACCACGAGGGAGCGCTGGGCGACGAGGTGCATCTCCACCTGCTGTGCCGCGGGATCGTAGAGGGCGCGGTGGCGGAAGTCCTCGAGCAAGAAGTCCGCCCCCAGCCGGCGGTTCAGGACCCGCAGCAGGTTCAGGTTGAAGCGCGCGGTCACGCCGCGGGCATCGTCGTAGGCGGCCTGGAGGCGCTGCACCTGCTTGACCCGGTCGATCCCCAGCAGCAGCGAGGCGCCGGGCCCCACCGCCCGCGCCAGGCGCGCCAGGAAGGCGCGGGCGTCGCTCTCCTCGAGGTTGCCGATGGTTCCCCCCAGGAAGGCGACCAGCACTCCACGCCCTCGGGGCAGCTGGTGGAGGGGTCGCTCGAAGTCGGCCAGCAGCGCACGTACCGAGAGGAGGGGATAGGTCTCCAGCAGGCCCGGCGCGGCCGCGGCGAGGACCGACTCGTCGATGTCCACCGGAACGTAAGTCGCCGGCCGCTCGAGCCGCGCCATGGCGTCGAGCAGCAGCCGGGTCTTGGTGGCCGACCCACTGCCCATCTCGACCAGGGTGGCGGGGCGGACGGTGTCGATGAGCTCGTTCGCGATGCGGGCGAGCAGGGCCGTCTCGGTGCGGGTGGGGTAGTACTCCTCCAGGGTGCAGATCTCCTCGAAGAGGCGGCTGCCCTCGGCGTCGTACAGGTGCTTGGGCGGCAGGCGCTTGGGGACCGAGAACAGCCCGCGACGGACGTCGTCGGCAAGGGTGTCGGCCAAGCCGGGGTCGATCAGGCGCTCGAGGATGAAGCGGGAGGATGGGGAGATCACTCACTCAAGCTGCGGCCATGCCGCCCTCAGGCCATCCACGCCTTGGGTCGCTCGTGGGAGCGGGGGGTCGGTCGCCTGCCTTGCGATGAAGGAGCGAAGGACCGGAGGCGCGCGGCGCCTTGCTGATCTAGGATGCGAGGCCTCGACCGAGGAGGCCTCCATGCCCCGAATCGCCCTTGCCGCCGTCCTGGTCTCACTGCTCGCTCCTGGGCTCGTTCGCGCCGAGTCGATCGAGTTCGAGGTGGTCCCCAAGGTCTTCGCTGGGGGCAAGGAGAAGCCCACCCTCACCCTGCACACGGTGGAGGATGCCAACGACGTGGTCGTCAAGCTCAAGCGCGAAGACGGCAAGACGGTGCAGTTCCGCACCGGGCCCATCGCCGGCGGGACCTTCAAGAAGTTCCCGCTCGACGTGCCCGCCGGCCGCGAGTACCGGTTCTCCGGCAGCATCGAGCGCCGCTACGGCAAGGCCATCGAGAGCCTCGACGTGAGCTTCGTGGCCGAGGTGGTCGTCCCGGCCAAGATCAGCGTCGACAAGGACAAGGTCGACCTCGCGGCCCACAAGCTGGTGCTCACCAGCAGCCGCAGGACCTCGAAGGTCGAGGTGGAGGTCAAGGGCGATCAGGGCGAGGACTTGGGTCAGAGCTCGGTCGCCTTCGACGCCGCCGCGCCCGGTACCCCACTCACCGTCCAGTGGAAGCAGGGCGAAGGTAACGTCATGCGCATCTCGCTCAGGGTCTGGGACACCGACAACTTCTACGAGGGCATCGAGCTCTTCCCCTGGCACATCTACATCCCGCACGAGGAGGTCAACTTCGCCACCGGCAGCTTCAGCATCGAGAAGGGCGAGGAGTCGAAGCTCGACTCCTCACTGGGCGAGGTGCAGGAGGCGGTGGAGAAGTACGGCAAGTTCGCGGAGATCAAGCTCTTCATCGCCGGACACACCGACACCGTGGGGCCCACCGACTCCAATCGCAGCCTGTCCTTGAACCGCGCCCGCTCCATCAGCGAGTGGTTCCGCCGCCATGGGCTGCGCGTGCCCATCCTCTACGAGGGCTTCGGCGAGGACGCGCTCAAGGTGGCCACCGCCGACGAGACCGAAGAGGTCCGCAACCGCCGCGCGGAGTACATCGTGGCCATCGAGCCGCCGGTCGTCTCCCAGGTCCGGGCCGCGAGTTGGAAGCAGCTCAGGTAGCCACACCCGGGTGGCGCGAGCGCAGTGCAGGCGAGACTTGACGGTCCCACCGGAATGCCCTCTGCAGAGGCGATCACCTCGAGAGGCAGGCAGCGCCCTCCTGAAAACGACGCCGGTTCCCACCGCCGCCATTTCGCGGCCGGCCCGCTTGCGCACGCCCGGCGAGCGGGGTGCGCGGTACGCCCCCGCGCCTATGCCAGCTCCTTGAACCGCTGGGTCGACGCCCCGCACAGAGGGCAGTACCAGTGCTCGGGCAGGTCTTCGAAGGCCGTCCCCGGCTCGACCTTGCCCTTGGGGTCGCCCTGGGCGGGGTCGTAGACCCATCCGCACTTCTTGCAGCGGTGGCGGGCGCCGCTGTCGGCTCCCGGGACCCGCGGTACCGGCGGCGGGGGATCCAGCGACTCGTGCCCCGCGGCGATGGCGTCGGCGAGTCGATCCAGCGCCGCGAAGTCCGCGGCCCGGGGCGCGCCGCGCACCACCACCGGCTCCAGCAGCTCGGCGCTCAGCTCGAGCTGGCCCAGCAGCTGCTCGCGCAGGTAGCCGCCCCAGCCGTAGGAGCCGACCATCGAGAGGTAGCGAGCCTTGGGCCGCAAGCAGTTGATGAGGAAGGCCGCTTGCACCGCCTTGGGGTGGGCCCCGGCGAGGAAGGCGGGCGCGCCCAGCACGATGGTCGCCGCGTCCACCAGCGCGAGCGCCAGGCCGCCCAGGTCCGGGTCCGAGAGGTCGAACGGCTCGGCCTCCACGTCGCGGGCGGCCAGCGCCTCGGCGAGGTGCTCGATCATCCGGCGGGTGCTGCCGTGCATCGAGACGAAGGGGAGGACGGCGAGGTTTCTGGGCTTTCCCGCCGCCCACTCGCGGTAGCGGTCCAGCATCGACTTGGGGTCGGAGATGACCGGGCCGTGCGAGGGCGCGATGAGCTCGAGCGGCAGAGGGGCGAAGCGGTCGAGGGCGCGCACCACGTGGTCGCGGTAGGGCATGAGGATGGCTGCGAAGTAGCGCTTGGCCTCGACCGGCAGGCGCACGTCTTCGGTGGTCCTCACCGCAGGTCCGGCAAGGTGCGAGCCGAAGAGATCGCAGGAGAACAGGACGCGATCCTCCTCGAGCCAGGTGACCATGGTCTCGGGCCAGTGCGTCCACGGCGCATGCAGGAACTGGAGCGTGCGGCCGCCCAGCGAGATGCGCGAGCCGTCCCCCACCTCGTCGATGCGCTCGGCGGGCAGATCGAGGTGGTCGGCGAGCAGGCGGCGAGCCTCCGCGGTGCACAGCACCTTGGCTGTGGCATAGCGCTCGAGCACTGCCGGCAGGGAGCCGGAGTGGTCCTGCTCGGCGTGGTTGCTCACGACGTAGTCGATGGACTCCACGCCCAGCGCCTGCAGGTGGGCCAGCAGCTGGGGGCCGAAGGTTGGCTCCACGGTGTCGACGAGCGCGGTCTTCTGCTGGCCGCGGACGAGGTAGGCGTTGTAGGTCGTGCCGGCGGGGATGGGCAGCACGCCGTCGAACTCCCGGCGCCCCCGGTCGGCGACCCCCACCCAATGCACGCCAGGCCTCAGTTCCTCGGTCGCCATGTGCCCTCCGCGAAGTGTGTCGTTGTTAGCAGACCCATCCAGCGCAGGCCAAGCGGCCCCCCAATAGAGGCCCTTCGGGTCGGTGAGGGAGCCGGTCATCCCCGTCCTCGAATCGGGTCTCCCTCGCGACGGCTGCCCCCTCTTGCCGAGGACCGCGCGCCGCCGGAGAAGGCGGGGAAGAAGCGGGGCAGTTGGCGATCCGAAGGGCAGGAACGAGAGTGCGGGGCAATGCCTGAATTGGCCGTAGCGAGGAGCGGCGCGCGGCAAGGCGGAAACGATGAGTTGCACCACGGACCTGGCCTGGTGGGGCGAAGGCACCGTGATGCGCATCACCCTAGGCGTCGGGGATACCGACGACTTCTACGAGGGCACCTGGCGGGGTCTGCGCTCGTCACGGCGCTACTTGGCCTCCTTCATCAGCTGCACGCGGTAGTTGAGCCTCTTCTGGGCCTCGGTTCCGGCGCCGCTTGCCTTGGGCTGCAGCACAATCCCGAACTTCTTCTCGCCTCCGTCGTTCCATCCCCAAGCCCAATGAGCATCGCCCTTGTACTCCTGGAGGGGGCCAGTGGAGGTCAACTGCTCCCACTCCTTCCGGCGGAGGGAGCCCTCGCCGTACACGATGCAAGGGTATTCGGTGCAGTCGACGCTGGTGATCTGGTTCTTCCATCCGAGCGCCTTGAAGCCCTCGGCGATGGCTCCGCGCAGCCTCTCTTCCGCGAAGCGAGCCGGGAGATTTTCGGGACGCTCGGTCGGCGTGCCCTCGGCCGTGACTCGCAGCTTTCTCTCCACCTCCAGCTGCTGCTCGAGGTCATGCACCCGCTTCTGGAGGGCGTCGAACTCCTCGAACTCCGGGAGCGGGCGTGGGGCAGCACGCTCAGCGTGCGCCGGCTGGGCAGCGGGCGATGGGGTGCTCTCCAGCGCGAGCTCGCGGTTCGCCACCTGCGCCGGTCTGGGCTTCTGGACCGGCGTCGCTCGCGCATCTCCCCGCTGCCACTTCTGGCCGGCGGCGATGGGCACCGCCGCACCATCTTCACTGGCGACCGCGGCGTGGCCTTCTAGTACCAGGATGGTCAGCAGGCTTCCGGCGGCCGCGCCTGCGACGGCCGGCCCTATCTTCGTCCACCGAGGATTCATCGTGTCTCCTCCCGAAGCGAGTCCTTCGTTCGCTTCAATGACACGACCGAGCGCCTCCCAAGGTTCCGTGGAGACGAGGGCCCGGCCCGACAGGCGGACCTTCTGGGGGCCGGCAGTCAGGGACAGGTCGTCGGACGAGGCGAGGAGCGTCCCCACGAGCAGCTCGGCACCGGCACGGATTCCTGGCGAGAGGGCGATCCGGGTGCCCGAGTGCACGAGAAGCGAGGACTCGTGGAGCTGGACGAGCGCGCTTCCGGCCGGACCGGTCTGGACCACGTCGCTCTCGTGCAGCGGCCGGGCGGCGAGCTGGGCCAGGCGGAGGCCTGCGAGCTCCACGTCGCCCTCGAGCGCCACGACCTCGCCTCGCGAGCCCAGGCGCGCCGACACTCCCAGGATGCCCAAGCCGATGACGAGCGCCGCGGCGCAGGCCACCTTGACCAGGGTGCTCCCCGAGCGCGTGCGTCGGGGCCGGCGAACACGTCCGATGAGGGCCTCGGCCTGGGCGTCGTCCAGCGTGGCTGGGAGATCGCCGGCGGCCTCTTCCATGGCGCGCATCTGCGCGAGGGCCTGGGCGAGATCCGCACGTGTGCCGAGCGCTTCCTCGAGACGTCGAGCCTCCTCGGGGGCCAGTTCCCCGGCGAGGTGGCGCGAGAGCGTTTCGAGCTCATCCAACGTGGCCACCGAGTCCTCCTTGGGCCGGCGTGGAACCCGCATTCAGAAGCGACACGAGTGCAGCGCGAGCCCGGTGCAGGCGAGACTTGACGGTCCCTACCGGAATGCCCTCGACAGAGGCGATCGCCTCGAGGGGCTGGGCGTGGACCTGGGCGAGGACGAAGACGCGGCGCTGGGTCTCCGGCAGGCGTCCGATGGCCGACTCCAGGCAGGCGCGCAGCTCTCGGCGCTCGAGGTGGACATCGGCGCGCGGTCGCTCGTCTGGAATCTCGAGCCCGTCTTCGAGCGGCACGAGGGCAAGGTGCCGCTTCTTGCGGACGTCGAGGAGCCAGCGGTGGGCGACTGTGTAGACCCAGGTGGACAGCTGCGCGCTGCCGCGCGGATCGAAGTCGGGCAGAACGCAGAGAAGCTTCTCGAGCAGGTCCTGTGTCAGGTCGTCGGCCTGCGCGGCGAACCCGCACCTGAAGATGAGCGCATGCATGGGCTTGGCGTAGCGGCGCAGGAACATGTCCTGTGCGCTCCGGTCGCCGGCTTGGGCCTTGCGCACGGTGAGGTCGTCGAGCTCCATGGCTGCTCGGATAGTTGCACGAACCTGTGCGGCAGAAGTTCCCAGGCAACGTCCACAAAGGAAAGCGCCCGGACCTGTAGGCCCGGGCGCATCCATGGAGGTTGCTCAATCCGATGAGGGAGGGGCCGCTACTTGGAGCGCTCCAGCTTGACCGAGAGGCGCTTGACCTCCTCGGCGATCCGCATGGTCAGCGTCTTCTCTTTCTCCTGCTCGATCTGGGCGTTGAGGGCGTTGACCTCGGCCTTGGCGGCGGTCATGGCCTTGGGGTCGCTCGAGGCAACCCAGTCGACGGCGCAGATGGCGGCGAAGCGCGGGTTGAGGTCGACCTTGTCAGCCACCGGGCGCTTGATGGCGGCGAACAGGGCGGGCAGCGACTCGGCGGCGTTGCGGCGGCCCAGCTCATAGGCGGCGCGCTCGCGGACGATGGGGTCGGTGTGGTTGAGGGCCTGCTCCAGGCACTTGTTGTCGGCGCAGGCGCTGATCGTCTCCAGGGCCTTGCGGTAGCCGCCGAGCACCTTGGCGCGGGCCTCGACGTTCTTGGCCTCCTCGGCGGCGCAGTCCACCTCGCCGTAGAGGCCGTCGTTGCACTCCTTCTTGAAGCGGCCCGGCTCCTCCTTGAGCAGCGAATCGAAGACCTTGATCTCCTTGTCCGAGCCGAGCAGTGCCAGGCCCAGGGCGCAGAATTCGCGGGCGCTCCAGGAGCCGGACTTCGCGCAATCGGCCAGCTTCGCGACCGCACCCTTGTCACCAATCTGGACCAGGGAGCGCATGTACGCGCCGCGGGTGTTGGCCTCCTCCTCGGTGAGCATCGAGCCGATGGCGCTCACCGCCTCCTTGGCGCGCATGCGGCCCAGGGCGTCCGCGGCGTTCATGCGCACCGCGAGCTTGTACATGATGTTCTCGTCGTCGTACTTGAGCAGCTTGAGCAAGGGGTCGATGGCGCGCGAATCCTGCAGGTCGCACTCCATCTGTGCGCCCTTGGCGAAGATCGCGGGGACGAGGATCTCGCGCTCCTTGGCCCAGGCCATCAGCTCCTTGTCCTCGCCCTTGATCATCGCCAGCACCCGGTCCTTGGACGCCTCGCCGAGCATGAACACGCCGAAGGAGCTCTCGGGGTAGAAGGACAGGCCCTTGCGCTCGGAGAAGGACATCTTCAGGTAGACCGGCAGAGCGTCGCCGTGATTGATGGAGGTCAAGGCCATGATCGCCTTCTTGCTGATGAGCGGCTCGACGCGATCGTCGAGGGCGATCTCCGAGAGCACCGGCACCGCGGTCGGGTCCTTGAGCTTGCCCAGGGCGCCCATGGTCTCGATGCGCACGTAGTTGTTGCGAGTGGCCTTGAGCAGGCGGATGAGCGAGGCCACCGCCTCCTTGGAGCCGATGTCGCCGATGGCCCGGGCGCTGTACTTGGTCGCCTCGTTGGCGTCGCTGGTCATCTTGTCGGTGCCATCGCCCACCGACAGGTCGAGCGCGTCACTCAGGCCAGCCAGCGCCGAGGGGTCTTTCAGGTCGCCGAGGACCTGGGCGATCTCGCCCTTGATCTTGGAGTTGGCGGTCTTGAGGGCCTCGACGAGCCCCGGGACGGCGTCCTTCTTGCCGATCTTGCGGAGGTTCTCGCAGGCTCGCTCCTTCTCCTTGGTCGTCTTGTTGGACCCCTTGAGGATCCCCACCTGGTCTTCCCAGTTGTTGGGATCGGCCTTTTTGCAGGAAGGCAGGGTGACAAGGGCTGCGCAAAGAAAGATGGGAAGCAGGCGCATGGGTTCCTCGAGGAAAAGGACCTGGTTCTGTGCCTCGCGTGCGGGCGATCCCCCCCGTTCGCAGGCGCACCGCGTCCAGGGGGCTCTGAGGCGCGGACGCACACCCTTAGCACCCCCGCCTCGGGGGGGTCAATCGAGGTGGGCAGGGGTGGGTGTAGTGGGAAGCCCAGTGCTTGGTTTCAATGGTCCCTGACCAACAGAAGTGGGCGCACGAAGGTCTGTCCCACCCGGCGCGTCGTCAGGTGGCGCGCGAGGTACGACTCACGTCTCTTGGCTCAAAACTCGCCGGTAGCCTCCGACCAGCACCGACAGCAGCGCCGCGTCCAGCAGTCCCAGAGCCAGCTCCAGGCAGAACCACACGAGCAGGCGGCCAGTCGGTTCGGCGAGGGAGCGGCAGGCGAGGTTCGCTGCCTCCTGCAGGCCGGCTCCCAGGCCGCTCGTCGCGCAGAAGGCGAGCCCCAGAACGAGCACAAGACGTCTGCGCTTGCCGAAGACCAGCGCCCGGGAGCGCCGCATGACCTGGTTGGCGTTGAGATCCGTCGCGGCAAGCAGGGGGATGGCGAGGCTGAGGTTGAGCGCTGCCACGAGCCCCGGCAGGACGAGCAGCAGCAAGCCGATGCTCACGATGAGGGAGGTGAGCAGCGTCACGGGCAGAGCTTCGGGCCAACGCTTGATCGCGTACCAAAGCGCCCCCGGGGCACGGGGCCTCTCGCCGCGGGAAATGAGCACGAAGAGTCGGGCCATCGTCACCGAAGCGACCACGCCCAGCAGCAGCTGCAACGTCCCGCGCAGCTGCGACGCCTCGAGCCAGCTCAGCCTCCAGCGGTGAAGGGCTTCGTCGAGCGCCGCGTAGGGCAGGGCGAAGCCGGCGGCCACCGCCGCCACCGGCGAGAAGGCCTCGCGATACAGCGCGGCCGAGCCGGCGAACGTCGCTCGCACTCCCAGGTTCTCAGCGGCCACGCGCGCCCTCGCGGCCGTGAATGGCGCTCCCGCCCTCCGGCCTGCTTCGTCTAGACTGCTGGCCCCTTCCATCGAGGGAGCCGTCGTGCATCTCGAGTCCGCCCGCGACCTCTACAGCCTCTGCACGCTCGAGAACAAGACCGATCGCTCCCTGGAGGCCCCATGACCAGGTCGTGCAAGGAGTTCTTCGACAAGATGCCGGAGTCGTTCCAGAAGGACGTCGCCGCCAAGATCAGCTGCCTCTACCAGTTCGACCTCGGGGGCGAGGGCGGGGGCAAGTGGTTCGTGGAGGTCCGCAACGGCGAGCTGGCGATGGGCGAGGGAGAGAAGCCCAACCCTGATGTCACCCTCGTGGCCAAGGCGCAGGACTACATCGACATCGCCGAGGGTCGGAAGAGCCCGATGCTGGCCATGGCCACCGGCGCTTTCAAGATCAAGGGCAACATGGGTCTGGCCATGAAGCTCGAGAAGATCTTCAAGCGCAAGTAGGGGACTCCGCCTTCATGGTACGCGCGCTCCTTGTCCTTTCAGGCCTGCTGCTCCTTGGCGCTTCGCCGTCCCGGGCGCAGGTGATTTACCGCTGGGTCGACGACTCGGGCGAGGTGCACTACACCGACGACAAGAGCAGCGTTCCCAAGGACAGACAGAGATCTGCCGTCGTGACGCGGGGGGATGAGCTGGGGATCGCCGCGGCCACGCCCGAGCCGGCCTCCGAGACCACGCCTCTTCAGAAGGAGGAGGCGGCGGACCGTGCCGCTCAGCAGGCAGCCCTCAAGATCGCCCAGGAGCAGGCCGAGGAGGAAGCCGAGGTGCAGGCAGAGAAGGAGTGGCGCCAGCGCTTCCGTGACGTCCACGGCCAGATCGAGCGCCTGGAGAGGCAGGTGGAGGCCGATCGCAAGGCGGTCGAGGACCCCAACGCCGCCGGCATTCCCCTCGGGCGGCTCGACGCGCATGGCGCCTTCATATCCAACCCGCACCTGGAGGAGATCAAGCGGCGCCTCGCTGATTCGGAGCAGGAGTTGGCGAAGGCCCGCGAGGACCTGGCCGATCTCGAGCGAGAGGCGGCACGCAAGGCCATTCCCCTGCATTGGCGGCGCTGAATCCTCGATAAGTCGATCGCCCGCGGATGGGGTTTGAGGTAGTGTCCGCCGACCGTTGGCCCCAGAGACCACGCCCGCCATGACCACCGCTTCTCCGGAAATCTCCGTTGTCATCCCCGTCTACAACGAAGCCTCGATCGTCCAGTCCGCGACTGAGGAGCTGTGTCGCGCCCTCGATGCGGAGGGGCTGGACTACGAGCTGCTGCTGGCCGAGAACGGCTCGCGCGACTCGACCCCGATGATCGTCGACGGGCTCGCCCAGGCGAATCCGCGGGTGCGAGCGCTGCACGTGGGAGAGCCCAACTACGGCAGGGCCCTGCGCCAGGGCATCCTCCAGGCGCGCGGTGCCTACGTGCTGTGCGACGAGATCGACCTGTGCGACGTCGACTTCTATCGCCGCGCCCTGCCGCTGCTGCGCTCGGGTGAGGCGGAGATGGTGGTGGGCACCAAGGCCGGCCACGGCGCGCTCGACCAGCGGCCGCTCCTGCGCCGCGCGGGCACCAAGGTCATCAACGGGATGCTGCGCGTCACCCTGGGGTTCAAGGGGACCGACACCCATGGCCTGAAGGCCTTCCGCCGCGAGGCCCTGACGCCCGTGGTGCAGGCCTGTGTCGTCGAGCGCGACATGTTCGCCAGCGAGTTCGTCATCCGCGCCGGCCGCATGGGACGCAAGGTCCTGGAGATCCCCATCGTCGTCCACGAGAAGCGCAAGCCCTCCATCAACCTGGTCCGCCGGGTCCCCAACGTCCTCAAGAACGTGGCCCGGCTGGTCTACGTCATCCGCCTCAAGAACTCTTAAGGCATGGCCCTCGCCAGCGTCAGCGTCGACCTCGACTCCCTCGGGCACTACTGCCGCATCCACGGGCTGCCCGAGTCGGTGCTCTCCGCCGGCGCCGCTCAGTCGATCTACCGCGAGGCTCTGCCCCGCTTCGCCGAGCTGTTCGCCGAGACGGGCATGCGTGCCACCTTCTTCGTCGTGGGGCGTGACCTCGACGACCCGGCGAGCGCGCAGGCGGTGAGGTCCGTCTCCGCCGCCGGCCACGAGATCGGCAACCACACCTTCGTCCACGACTACGCGCTCACCCGCAAGTCCCCGGGGGAGATCGGCGACGACGTGGCGCGCGGCGGCGCGGCCATCCTGCGCTTGACCGGCACCCGCCCCGCCGGCTTCCGTGCCCCCGGCTACACCCTCACCTCCTCGCTGGTGCGCGCCCTGTGTGCCCAGGGCTATCGCTACGACTCCTCGGTCTTCCCCTCAGCGCCCTATTGGGCCGCCAAGGCGGCGGTGATGGCGGGGCTGGCGGTCATGGGGCGAGAGTCGAAGGCCATCCTCGACCGGCCGCGCGTGTTACGGGCGCCACGCTTGCCCTACCGACCCGACCTCGAGGAGCCGTATCGGCGCGGCCGGGCGGGGCTCGTCGAGCTGCCCATCACCGTGCACCCGCTCACCCGCGTGCCCATCATCGGCACCACGCTGACGATGCTCCCGCCGCGGGCCTTGGGTGCGCTGTGGCGCGGGCTCACCTCGCTGCCCTTCGTCAACCTCGAGCTGCACGGCATCGATCTGCTGGACGCCACCGACGTCGGCTGCCCCGAGCTGGCGGCAAGCGTGAGGGACCTGGCCATTCCCTTCTCGACCAAGCGCGCGCGCTTGAAGCAGGCCTTGCGGAGGCTCACCGACCGATTCGAGGTGGTGGCCCTGGCCGCGGTCGCGGAGCGCGTGGCGGTGTAGGTATCGGGAGGGCAGGGCGGATCTGGGAAGGGCCTCGTGTCAGTGGAGGACCGAGGTGACCCCGGCCTTCCGCCCCTTTGACTGAGGGGTTTCACGGACCTGCTTCGACCCGAACCCCCCTCCCGGTCGCCCACCCCCTTCCGCTGGGCGACCTTCCGACGTGAAGGACGAAGCGGGCGAGAGACTAGGCCTCGAGCGATATTGGGTCCATTAGGGGAAACCCCCGGTCGCGAAGACCTCCGTCTCTGCCCTTGATGGCTCCACCGCGCGTCTGCCACACGAGGCGGGCGTTCGGCTCGGCTGGCTCTGCTCCGAGGCCCAGGACCTGCGACCGGGGACGTGCTGCTCAAGCCGCCGCGAGACGCTCTTTGACCCCTCGGCGCGGCGTGCATGCGTGCCGTGCGATGGATACCGAGAGTTGAAAAACACATTGAGAGACAGCCCACATCACGAGGGCGCGATGGGCAGTGTCGCTCCACGAATCGTCGAGAGCCGGATGCGCCGCCAAGTAGCGCTGTTGGCGCTGGCGCGCCAGGACAAGACGGACCTCGTCAAGACCTTGCGAACGATCACCGAGACGGACGCACGTACCATCGACATCGAGCGCGTGAGTGTCTGGCGCTTCGTCGCGGACCGCACGGCGATCGTGTGCGAGGACCTGTTCAGGCTCGGCAGCGGACGGCACGAGCAGGGGCCGATCTTTCTGGCCCGCGACTGCCCCTCCTACTTCCGAGCGCTCGAAGAGAGCTACACCATCGCCGCCGACGACGCCCGGTCCGATCCCCGCACGCGGGAGTTTTCGCGCAGCTACCTCGAGCCGAACGGCATCACCTCGATGATGGACGCCCCCGTGTGGAGGGAGGGACGGCTCGTGGGCATCGTGTGCCACGAGCACACGGGCTCGCCGCGCGTCTGGGCCGCGGAGGAGCAGGAGTTCGCCGGAGCGGTGGCGAACATGGTTAGTCTCACGCTGGAGACCGCCGAGCGGCTGGAGGCCGAGCAGGGCAGGCGCCTTCTCGAGCAGGTGAATCCGTTGCTGAGGGCGGTCCTCGACCAGATGCCGGCGGGATTCATACTTGCCCAGGCGCCCTCCGGGCGAATCCTGCTCGTCAACCGTGCCGCGTACCAGATTTCGGGCAGGCGCCTCGGCGAGACCGGGGAGCGGTTCGCGCCCGACGATCCCCAGAGCCTCGTCGGGGCGCTCCTCTCGCGGGCGGAGATGCCGCTCTCGCGGGCGATCGCGAACGGCGAGGCGGTCATCGGCGAGGAGATGCGGCTCCGACGTGGCGACGACTCCTGGGGCCTGATCAGCGTCAACGCCGCGCCCGTGCGCAACGAGCGGGGCGACATCGTCGCCGGCGTCGCCGTGTTCGAGGACCTCACCGAGCGCCGCCTCCTCGAGGCGGATCGCGCCACCGGGGCGCACCGAGACCGCTTCATGGGCATCCTGGGCCATGACCTCCGGGGCCCCCTCGCGGCGGCCTCGACGGCCGCGCAGGTGCTGATGCGAACCGAGGGGGCGTGCCCCGGGCACGCCCTTGCCGCGGCCCGCATCATCACGAGCTGTGGGCGCATGGAGCGGATGATCCACGACCTGCTGGACTTCGCCCGCACGAGCCAAGGCGGCGGGATCCCGATTGCACTGCGGCCGACGGAGTTGCGGGCGCTCTGCCGCTCGATCGCCGAGGAGGCCCAGGCAACCAGCCCTGGCCGAACGCTGGTGCTCGACGCAGCCCAGGAGTGCTGGGGCGAGTGGGATCCCGAGCGCCTGGCGCAGGTCCTCTCCAACCTACTCGCCAACGCCGTCCAGCACGGAGCGGAGTCGCAACCCATCACGCTGCGGCTGGATGGAGGGACGGACGCGGCTGTCCTCGAGCTGCACAACGAGGGGTCTCCCATCCCCGAAGCGAGCCTCGCTCACCTCTTCGAGCCCTTCTGGAGCCTGCACGATCTCCGCGACCGCGCGCGGCCCTCCGGTAACCTGGGCCTCGGGTTGTTCATCTCCCGGGAGATCGTGCGCGCTCACGGCGGAAGCATCGAGGCGCGCTCCTCAGCCCAGGAGGGGACCACCTTCACGGTGCGCCTGCCACGCCACCGGGAAACCTAAGCCCCCGGCAGGCCGTCCGAACGCTCGCCGCCACGAGCTGACCGGGCCGCCTGGTCGCGCCCGGCTACGGCTTCCTCGGGCACGCCGATGGGCTACATCTCGCGGCGGCCGGTTAGCGCCCGCGCCAGCGTGACCTGGTCCGCGTACTCCAGATCGCCACCCATGGGCACGCCCTGGGCGATGCGGGTGACGCGCACCCCGAGGGGCTTGATGAGCTTGGTCAGGTAGAGCGCGGTGACCTCGCCCTCGACGTCGGGGTTGGTGGCGACGATGACCTCCTCGACGAGCGAGGACCCGAGCCGGGCCAGCAGCTCCTTGACCCGCAGCTGGTCGGGGCCCACGCCCTCCAGCGGGGAGAGCACGCCGTGCAGGACGTGGTAGCGCCCCTTGAACTCGCGGGTGCGCTCGATGGCGAGCTGGTCGGCGACCCCCTCCACCACGCAGAGCACCTTCCCGTCGCGCCGCGAATCGGAGCAGAGCGGACAGGGGTCGTGCTCGGTCAGCGCGCAGCAGACCGAGCAGAGCTTCACCTTGTCCACCACCTCGGCGATCGCCCGAGACAGATCGCGGGCGTATTCGCGGGGGGCCTTGAGGATGTGGAAGGCGAGGCGCTGCGCGGTCTTCTCGCCGATGCCCGGCAGCTTGGCGAGCTCCACGACCAGACGCTGGATGGGGTCGGGCGTCATCGGGGGCTAGGTGAGGCCGGGGATCTTCACGCCCCCGGAGACCTTCTCCAGCTCCTGCTTCATGCGCGTGCGGCTGTTCTCCATGGCCTGGTTCACCGCCGCCACCACCAGGTCTTCGAGCATCGCCCGATCACCGCCCTCGAGCGCCTTGGGGTCGATGCGGATGGACTTGAGCTCCTGCACTCCGTTGACGACGGCGGTCACCAGCCCACCGGCGTTGCCCTCGAGCGTCTCCTCGGCGAGCGCCTTCTTGCGCTGCTCGATCTTCTCGGTGAGCTTGTTGGCCTGGCGGATGAAGTAGTTGATGTCGATCCCTGGCATGCGGCGTCTCCGTTCAAGCGTCGTCCGGCCCCCCGTCGTCGCCCTCCTCGGGCGCGGGGGCAAATTCGTCAACCTGCTCCTCTTCCAGCACCTTGATGCTCTCCACCACTGCGCCCAGCAAGCGCATCGCGGCCAGGACGTTCGGGTGCTCGCGGCTGTCGCGCACCGCCCGCTCCTCGCGCACCCGGGTGCGCTCGGTCTCCTCCTCGGCAAGCGAAGGGGCCGCCTCGACGTCGTTGGCCTGCACTGCCTCGAGCACCAGGCCGGCGGGCGCGCCGAGCACCTTGCTCAGCGCCGCCTCGGCGTCCTTCTGCGCGCGCTCGACCTGGCGGCGGAACATGCCGTCCTGAGGGCTGAAGCCCAGGCGGACCCTCCCCTGCGACAGCGAGAGCACTCGCCCGTGCGCCAGCGCCGAGGCGAGCATGTCCTTCTTCTGTCCCTTGAGCTCGGCCACCAGGGCACGCCATGTGGCTTGGAGGTCGACGGGGGCCTCGGCAACAGACGCTGGAGCAGGCGCAGGAACGGGCAGGGCCGCTGCGGGCGCCCGAGGCGCGATCTCCGGCGCTGGCGCCTCGCGGGCGGTCAGTGCGGCAGAAGGCTCGGGGGCGGCGACGGAAGCCGGCGCAGGCGCGACGGGGGCCGGGGCGGGCGCGACGGGGGCCGGGGCGGGCGCGACGGGGGCCGGGGCGGGCGCGACGGGGGCCGAGGGTAGGGAGGAGGGCGCAGGGCTCTCCGCGAAGCGTGGCTCGGAAGGCGATGCGGGCGGAACGCCCGCGGTCCCAGCAGGATCAGCAGGTCCCGTTGGTCGAGTAGGTTCAGGAGCGAAAGGATGAGGGGCGCGGCCGCCCTCCCTCGGCGGCCGCGGTCGTGCTGGTGCCGCCACCGAGCCGGGCTGCCAGCGCCTCGAGGCGCGCGGCGAGCTCGGACACCGAGGTGCCGGGCGCGAGGTGGATGCACTTGAGCAGGGCGACTTCCATGGCCAGGCGAGGTTGCGCAGCGCGGGAGACGTCCCAGATGGAGCTCTGGACCAGGTCGAAGAGTCGGGCGAGCTGTGCCGGGTCGGCTTCCTGGGCGAGGGCGAGGACCGCCTTCTTCTCGGAGTCGGCCAGGTCCTCGGGCGCTTCACCGGTCGAGCGGGCCACGAGCAGGTGGCGCAGGTGCAGGGCCAACTCCTCGGCGAGCCGCTTGAAGTCGGCTCCACGCACGTGCAGGTCCTCGACCCGCTTGAGCAGCGGCAGCGCCTGGCGGCGCACCAGCGCCTCGCACATCTCCTGGACCGCGGTGCGGTCGATGGCGCCCAGGGCCTCGGCCACGGCCTCGTCGGAGGGCGTGTTGCCGCAGGCGGAGAGCACCATGTCGAGCATGGAGAGCGCGTCGCGCATGCCGCCCTCGGCCTGGCGGGCGATGAGCAGGAGCGCGCGCTCGCTGATCTTCGCCCCCTCGGCCTCGGTGATCTGCTTGAGGCGCTCGACCATGCGCGAGGCGGAGATGCGCCGGAAGTTGTGGCGCTGGCAGCGCGACAGGATGGTGTCGGGCAGCTTGTGCGGCTCGGTGGTCGCGAAGATGAACTTCACGTGCGGCGGAGGCTCCTCCAGCGTCTTGAGCAGGGCGTTGAAGGCCGCCGTGGAGAGCATGTGGACTTCGTCGATGATGTAGATCTTGTGGCGGTCGCGCTGGGGCAGGTAGGTGACGCGCTCGCGGATCTGGCGCACGTCCTCGACGCTGTTGTTGGAGGCGCCGTCGATCTCCGCGACGTCGACGCTGCTGCCGGCGACGATCTCCTGGCAGGGGGTGCAGGTGCCGCAGGGCTCGGCGGTGGGGCCCTTGACGCAGTTGAGGGCACGGGCGAGCAGGCGGGCGGCAGTGGTCTTGCCCACGCCGCGCGGGCCGCAGAACAGGAAGGCGTGCGCGACCCGGCCTTGAGCGATGGCGTTGCCCAGGGTCTTGACCACGTGCTCCTGGCCAGTCATGTCCGCGAACGCCTGCGGACGCCATTTGCGGGCGAGGACGAGGTAGCTCATTGGGGCCGGCACCATAGCACAGGAGGCTGTGGGTAGAAGGGCCGAGGCTGCAGGAGCAGACGGCGGGCAGTCCTGCAGGCCAAGCCGTTGATCAAGCGAGCATCCTGCCGGCTTCGCTCTTGAAGAAGAGCTTGATCTCACGCCATTTCTTGGCGTCGAGACCCGCGGGACCTTTCTTCCGCTCAGCGTCGCCGAAGTAGGTCAGCGAGCGCACGACATGGTAGAGGTCCGATTGCGCGGTGCCGAAGCGCTGCACGTAGGCGCGAGTCGCTTCTGACAGGCTCACGCCATGATGCACGATCTCATAAAGGTCCCAGAAGTCGCGCTTGATACCTCGTGAAGAGATCGCTGCGAGCTTCATCACCGCAAGGTCCAGAAGGCCTGCGAGCGGAAAACCGGACGGACCGGTCCCAAGGGGCTCGAGGGGTGGGTAGCGATAGCGGACGATGTCGACCGCGGCGGTACCAACCTTCACCTTGAGAACCGCATCCGTCTTCGAGATGACCTTGAGATCTGGCACGGCGCCAACGAGAGAGTCCTCGATCTGCGTGAGATCGGGGGTCAGGTCTGCGCTGAACAGGTCCAGGTCGATCGAGCGACGATGCCCGAGGTGGGCTGCGATGGCTGAACCACCAGCGAGATAGAAGCCCCTCAAGGCCTTGCTGCGCTTTAGTCGACCCAGAGCCGCTTGTTGGTCCTTCGCCAGCTTGGCGGGCTTGCCCATTTCTCTCTCTCGGCGTTGAAGACGGCACGCCAGAAGCCGAGCGTGCGCTTGCTCAGTTCGGGATCTCCGACCTCCCGGAAGAACTGGTGGATGCGCTCCAGGCCGTAGCGGCGGATGGCCCAGCGCACGTCCTCCATCCGGCCGTGCTCCAGCACCCTCGCCAGCACGTAGTCGGCGTCGCGCTCGGCGTCGAGCTTGGGAAAGTCCATCTCCCAGAAGAGCCAGCGCATTCGGTTGGGAAGGCGAGCCATCGCCTCCAATCGTAGCGCGTTCCGGCCGAGTTGACGCCCGGCGTGCGAGACCGTTGAATGGCACGCCGATCTCCCCGAAGCGAGGAGCCGATGACCCGCAGGCTCAACCCACTCTTCTGGCTCGCCGTCGCGGCCGCGCTCTTCTGTGCCTGTCCCAACGAGGTGGACCGGGCAGCCAAGAAGCGCATCTTCTCGCCTGAGGAGCCGCCCAAGGCCAAGCTCGCCGCCGCCGAGCCCATCGCGGTCGACGAGATCGCCGAGAGCGCCGATTCTACCTACCGCGTCCTGGCCATGAGCGCGGCCGAGGCCTTCGAGCGCATCGGCCCGTTCCGCTTCAAGGCCACCGCCTCGTTCGACTGGACGTACGGCAAGGAAGCCGTCTCGCTCTCCGAGCAGCGCTCGCTCGAGCAGGCCAGCGCCTTGGAGTACGCGCTCCATACCGAGAACAGCCGGGACTACGGGATGGATCTGGTTCGCTTGACCGACCGCACCTTCGCCAAGAGCAAGTACCACCCCTTCCGCGAGCGCAAGCGCGACCGTGGCCAGTCGGACCTGATGCGCGAGGACGTCTTTGGCGCCCTGCGCTCGGCACAGACGCTGCTCTCCAATCGCCTCGCCCTCGTTCGCGACCGACAGGAAGACGTCCTCGGCCGCAAGGCCAAGCGCTTCAACTTCATGATCTCCGAGAAGCCGTTGCGGGCGCTCGGGCCCGACCCCTGGAAGCTGCCGCCCGTCCAGTACCCTGCCAATGGGCCAGACGAAGCGACCAAGCGCCGCGTGGACTTCGAGAACCTGCGCAAGCCCCGCTCGGTCGAGGGAGCGGTGTGGGTCGACCTCGAGACCGGAGTCCCGCTCAAGTCCCAGCTCACTGCGACCATCATCGCTCCAGGCGAGGAGCAGGACGAGGCACGGCTCGTCCTCAAGATCCAGACGGAGCTCAAGCCCTCGGCCGAGCCCATCGCCATCGCTGCTCCGGAGTCCTTCCTGCCCGATCAGGACAGGCCCACCGGCATTGCCGCCGCGCTCGAGCGTTTCGACATGAAGCGCGCGGACGCCGGAGTCGCCTCCGGCGCTCCGAGCAAGCCCGCGGACGCAGAGGACTCGCCCGAAGACTGACCGGCCGCCCTCCGAGCAACCGGCCATCCATGTGGCTTGGGGCCTTTCGCAAGGCCCCGCCGGGCGAGGGTTGCGCCGTCCGGCTTGCCACGGGCCGGGCTTGGAACTCCCCGAAAGACAGGGAGTTGCATGAAAACCGGCCAAAAACTTGCGGGGTCGGGTCTCGCCCGTAGAATCGGCTGCGTGAGGCCACTTGGGCCTCGGGCGACCGTGCGACCCGGCGCACGGTCATCATGGCAAGGGCCGGTCTCTACGTCCGGTGACCCAACAGCCGAGAGAGGGGTCAGCATGCAGCGCAAGGGAAGCTCCCAAGTCCGCGAGGTGGTGGAGGCCAAAGAGGTCGGCGCGGCGCTCGCCAAGGCCAAGACGGTGGCGAGCGAGGACGAGAAGGTCCTCCGCATGCGCTATGGCGCGGGCGTGGCCAAGGACGCTCCTCTCGGTCGTCACGGAGAGGGCAACCAAGACGTCCAGGACGAGCTGCTCCTCATGGAGATGGAGCTGCTGCGCGCCTACCGCCAGCACCAGAAGCAGCTCACCCAGCACGCTGTGCCCCGGCAGTCGCGCACCAAGGACAAGATCGTCCGCGCCCTGCGCAAGAAGCACTAGCTTCTCCTCGAGCCGGGAGGGCGTGTCTGGCCCAGGCCCGGTTGGGCGAGCGGCTGGAGGGCCAGCGTCATGACGGACCATGCGCGGGAGCTTGCCCGCGCCATCCGTGACTGCGAAGGGCTCTTCCTGGTGGTCACGGGAGCAGGCATCAGCCTGGCCTCGGGCATCCCGACGTTCAGGGGAAGCGACCTGGGTGCGGTCTGGAAGCGTGACGTCACTGAGTTGGGGACGGTGCGCTACTTCGACCAGGAGCCCGAAGGAAGCTGGCGCTGGTACCTCGAGCGGTTCGAGAAGGTGCTCGGGGCTCGGCCGAACCCGGCCCATTCCGCTCTCGTCGATATCGAGCGCTGGCGCGTCGCGCGCCAGGCCCCCTTCCTGGTCATCACGCAGAACATCGACGGCTTGCACCGCGCGGCGGGCTCGACGGCGCTGGTCGAGGTCCATGGCGCAGCGGACCGCGTGCGTTGCTCGGCCTACGGTTGCCGCAACGGCGCGCCCGACGGCTCGCTGCCGCGCTCGCAGGTAGACCTCTCCTCCTTCCTCGCCCATCCGACCCGACAGAACGTGCCGCGCTGCCCGGAGTGTGGCGAGCTGCTGCGGCAACACGTGCTCTGGTTCGACGAGCTCTACAGCGGCCACCGCGACTACCAGTGGCCGCGCGTGTTGGATGCCTCGGATACCGCCGAGCTCGTGCTGTTCGTCGGCACCTCGTTCTCGGTCGGCGTCACCGAGCAGGTGCTCTCGCAGGCCCGCGAGCGCGGAACCCCCGTCTACAACGTCGATCCGGCCGGCAGACCCATGCGCGGCGTCGCCCTGGTCAAGGAGCCCTCTGAGGTCCTGCTGCCGCGGACTGCGGCCGTCCTGGATGCCGACGCCCACCCCACCCGCTGACCAGCGAGCCCGAAGTCGAAGGCCACTTTCCTCGATTTCGGCGGTGGGTCTCGACTCCGAAAGCGCAGCTGTGCTGTCGCCTCCTTCGCTCGACCTGACCGGACCCGGGGACGGGCTTCTGGGTTTCGAGCACTAGCTGGCGGCGATGGAGACCAGCCTCTGGGCCGCGGCGCCGAGCGAGATGGGCCCACCGAGCTCCTTGGCGACGGCCTCCGCGGGAACGGTTCCCCCGCGCGCGGCGATGCGGGTGAGGAATGGCCCGGTCCGAGGGTTGCGCCACCAGTCCTCGTTGGCCGCTTCGAGCAGCCCCCGTCGCAGGGTCTCGGCCAGGCCGAACCCGCGCAGCGCCTCGGCGACGGCGAGCCGCGGCTCCACGTCCGAGAGCCAGCCTTCGACGGGCCAATCCACGGCCAGCGCCTTCTGGTGCTGCTCTCGATACAGGCCGCGCAGCTCGTCGCGAGGGCCCTCGGCGTACAGCGTGCGCTGATAGAGCAGCGCTGCGCATTGGCGCCGCAGCCGCGAGAGGCGCTCGATCGCCACCAGGCGCGCGGCCTCCGCTGCCTCCTTGGTATCGGCGTTCAGGTAGCGGCGCAGGACCGCGGCATCGGCCAGGGTCTGGTCGAAGAGAAGTCCAAATGCCTCGCGCACGGGCTCGCCCCCGAAGCGCCGCACCTCGAAGGGGAGCTCGGGGTTGGTCGCGGCCAGATGGTGGGCGCGGCCGAGGGCGTGGAACAGCGCCGCATAGTCGGGCTCCCCTCCCTCGCGCCCCAGGACGACGACGATCTCCGAGGGGATCTGCAGGCCCAGAGCCGTCGCTCCCGGCGACCCCTGCGCCCGAGGGTGGTCGTCGAGCTCGATTCGTCCACGGGCGCTGGGGGCCAGGCCCATCGCCTCGAGGAACGCCTGCCCGACGGTGAGCAGACCGCCCGACTTGAAGAGATCGTCCAGCTTCTCGATCCGCGAGTAGCGCTCGAGGTCGTGCGCCGCGGCCTCTCCTCGAGGCTTGAGGGGGAGCCTGCCGACGACCTTTCTCAGGCCGAAGTCGAACAGGTCCCGCCAGGCGTCGTCGGTCTGTGCGAGCACCTGGCTCGCTTCGGCAGCGAGCGCCGCCAGGTCGATGCCGGTCGCCGCCGCGCGCAGGGCCTCGTACGAGCCATAGCCGAGCTGCCCGGCGAGCTCCTGGCACTCGTCTATCCGCCGTGCGAGCGGGAGGTCGGCAGCTGGGAGGACCTGCTGCGCGGCGCGAGCGAGCTGGGCGCGGCGCTCCCGATCGGGCTCATGCCGCACCTTGCGGCGAACCTCTCCCAAGGGGAGCCTGGCTCCCTCGACCAAGACCGGCCGGGAATCCAATTGCGCCCGCTCGGCATCCAACGAAGCGGTCCGGTAGCCTTCCAGGACCGTCGCGGCGAGGTCGAGCAGGGCTCGCGCCGTGGCTCTCGAGTCTTCGGAGGACCTGTCGAAGCCCTCTCGCGCACAAGCGAAGGCCTCCAAGGAAGACAGGGCGGTGAAGCTCTTGAAAATAGGAGAGAAATCGATGGCAGGGGCGGCGCGGGCAAGGCGCTCGCGCTCGGCGTTGGCGAGGGCCTGGAACAGGCCTTCGCCCTGGTGGCGCAGCGTGGACAAGTCCATGGAACCATTATATTGACACGGCCTCTCGGGTGGTTACCGATCTGGCCGCGCGAGACGAAGTGAGGACAGCCGCTATGCCTATCTACGAATACGAGTGCGGGACCTGCGGCAAGTTCGAGGTGTTGCAGAAGATCAGCGAAGATCCGCTCAGCAGTTGTGAGACTTGCGGAAAGCCGGTCCATCGCCTGGTCAGCCTGAGCTCTTTCGCCCTGGTCGGTGGTGGCTGGTACAAGGATCTCTACAGCTCGACGCCGAACAAGGCGTCGTCTGCAAGCGACTCGAGCGCGCCAGCGCCTTCATCCACCTCGTCGGCGAGCGAGTCCAAGCCCGCGAAGCCCGAGAAGAAGACCGAGAAGGCCTCTCCCGCCGCTGCCTAGCTTCCTCGCTAGTTTGCCTCAGGCGATGCAGGTGAACTGGTCCCCCTCGAGCCAGCCTTTGCCCGCCAGGTGCTCGCGAATGAGCGCCCGTGCGCCCCTGGTTCCCACGGCCGCCACGAGATGAACTCCGTTGAAGCCTCCCAGCGACTGGGGAGCGACCACGTCGACCCCCTGTAGGGGGTGGCCGATCTTGGCGGGGTCGACATCCACGAGGAGCTCGACGCCCATCCCCTCCACCGCCAGCGCCCGTATCAGCGCTCGTCCGGTCTTCCCTGCGCCCCAGACGATGCAGCGGCCAGCGGCGAGCGGCCCCCTGGCGAGGTAGTGCGCCTTCAGGCGCAGGATCGCCGCGGGTGAGTAGGCCGGCGAGGTCCGAGTCAGGCGCTGAGGCCCGTCGCGCCAGCGCAGCAGCACCTCGGGAAGGTTCGCCAGCGGGTATCCGCGGGCGATGAGCTCGAGCCAGAGCGCGTAGTCCTCCGGCCAGCCGTCGTCGTGCCAGCCTCCCACCTCGCGCAGGACGGCGGCGCGTACCACGGTCGCCGGGTGCACCAGAGGGCTCTCGATGAAGCGCTCCCGCCGAACATCGGCCGGGCTCTCGATGGCGTTGAGCCACGATTCATAGGCCTTGAGCCCCTCGGTCAGCTCCTTGCGCGGGAAGATCTCCACCCGGCTGCCGACCCCGGCCAGCTCCGGCCTCCGTTCGAGCTCGGCGACCTGGCACGCCAGGCGCTGCGGCAGCGCCACGTCGTCGGCATCCATGCGGGCTACCAGCGGTGCGCGGCAGAGCTCGAGTCCCGCATTCAGGGCGGCGCAGATGCCTCGGCCCGGCCCCTTCACGACCCGCACCCGCCGGTCTCGTCGCGCCGCGTCCGCGAGCAGCGACCCCGTGCCGTCGGTCGAGGCGTCGTCGACGGCCATCAGCTCGAAGTCGCCGAAGGTCTGCCCGAGCAGCGATTCCAAGGCCTCGCCAACGAAGGCCTGCGCGTTGCGCGCCGGCATGAGGATGCTGAGAGGTGGCGACGCCATGCGATGAATGGCCCGGGCGGAGGCGCTACGGTACACTTTCCCGGCACCGATGGGCGAGCGCACTCCAATAGAACGGCCAACCGCTGATGGGTCGCTGTCTGGCATCCCGGACGACGGCCGCGCACGCACCCAGCCGTTCGAGCCGTTGGGCCAGAGCGGGGAGCGCGACGCCACGGTCAAGATCAACGTCGAGCAGCTCGATGAGCGGTCGCAGCTCAGCTCCCCGACCCCCATCGCGCTGGCCTTCCACCGCCGGGTGGCAGCACGGCTGCTCAGGGACGGAGCTGCCGACCGCGCCTTCGCCGAGCTGATGCGCGGCCTGCAGGAGTTCCCCGTCGACGGCGCCTACGCTGCGGAGCTGGTCATGGTCGCGCGGCAGGCGGGCGCAGAGGTGGCGGCTGCCGCTGGCCTCGAGCACGCCCTGGGCAGGGCTGCGCCGGAGCAACGCTCCGCCCTGCGCCGCCGGCTCGCCCGCGTCTACCGCCGCCTTGGGCGCTGGCACCAGGCGCGCGATCACCTGCTGCACGCGCTGCGCGAAGACCCTCGCGACGTGCGCGCTCGGCGCCAGCTCGTGCTCGTCACCCTCCAGCAAGGAGACTACCCGCTGGCCGCGGAGCAGCTGGCCGCACAGGCTGACGAGGCCGCTCACCGCAGCCGCTTTCGCGCGGCCTCGCGCCATGCCTTGGTGCGCGCGCGGCTCGTGGAAGAGCGGCTCGCCGACCTCCTCGGGGCCGCTGCTGCCTACCGGCAGGCGGCCGAGTATGCGCGCAACGTCAATGACGTAGCGGCGGTCTTCTCCGCGCGGATCCTGGCGGCGCGGGCCCTGGTTGCGGGCCAGGCACCTCCGCCGCAGGTCGAGAGCGCGCTGCGCGACCTCGCCGAGGCGGGCCGCGAAGCTCACCGCGAAAGCGAGGCTGCGGCCATCGCCGCGGAGATCGGGCGCAGCGCCGGCCTGGACCAGGCCAGGACCGCGGCGCTCCTCTCAGACGCGGCGCTGGCGCAGGGCGCGCCCCAGGAGGCCAACGCGCTGCTCGAGCCCGAACCCGCCGATGCCTCCCAGGCCAACCGACTGGAGAGCCACTTCATCGGCCGCGGGGCTTGGGGAGACCTCGCTGCCCACTACCGTGAGCGCGCCGCGCGCGAGCCCGGCGCGACGGCCAAGGCGGAGCTGCTCCACAAGCTCGCTGAGCTCCTCGAGGATGAGCTCGCGGACCGCATCGGGGCCGCGGAGGTCTACTCCGAGATCGTTGCGCTCACCGGCGACCCGACGGCGCTCGTGTCCCAGGTGCGCCTGCTGTCCGCCTCCACCGATCCCGCTGCCGTCCATATGGCGCTCGACGCCGCGGTCCGTACCGCTCGCGAGCCCCAGTCCCGTGCCGAGGCGCTCCTGCTGCGCGCAGAGGTCCACCTGGGCGCTCGCCGCCTCGACAGGGCGTGCCCTGACTTCGAGGCCGCGCTCGCCCTGGCCCCCGACAACCTGCGCGCGCTGTCCGGGCTCGCCGAATGCCGTGCCGACCGGCCGATGATCGAGCGCCTGGATGAGGCTGTGCAGACCCTGCCCCGCGGGGCGGCCAACAGGGTCACGCTGCTGCGGCGCCTGGCGCGGCTGCTCGAGTGGCCGCTGGCAGAGGAGCTGCGTGCCCGCCATGCCTGGCGGGAGGTGCAGGCCGAGAGCCCCTCCGACGCCGAGGCCGAAGGTCGCCTCATCGAGCTGGCGCGGCAGGCCAACGATCGCGAGGACTTGATCCAGCTGCTGCGCCGCCACCTGGCCCGCGAGCCGCGCGGCGTTGCCGCACGCCAGGCCCGGCACGAGCTCGCTCAGGTCTTGGAGAGCATCGGCCGCGACGAGGAGGCGCTCGAGGTGTGGAGGATGGCGGCGCGCATGGAGCCGGGAGACGCCGTCGCGCTGGTCGCGCTCGCCGACCGCTGCGAGGTTCGTGGCCGATTCTCCGAGACGGCCATGGCGCTGGAGGGAGCCGCGGCAGCCACCGAGCTTGGCCCCGAGCGCGCCGCCCTGTGGCGCAGGCTGGGCCGGCTCTGTCGCGACTGCCTGGCCGATCCGGCGCGCGCCGCGGTCTGCGAGGAGAGGGCGCGTCAGCTCCTGACGCCTCCTTCGCCGCCAACGGTTTCGGTTGCCGCGCGCCGCACCTCGCAGGAGCTGCCGCAGTTGGAGGCCGGCCCTCCCTCGTCGGCAGAGCGGCCGGTCTCCAAGCCCCTGACCGATCTGGGCGAGGAACGGCTTCGTGCGGCCACCGAGCCGGAGATCGCGCTCGTGGGGCAGGAGATCGACCCCGACGAGGTCGAGATCAAGACCGGAGACATCCTCTCCGTGGTGTCGGTGGACGACTACACGCCGCTGACCCGGCTGCCGCCTCCGGGTGGACCCGACCTGGGCCAAACGCCGGTCGCCGCCTCTCCCCTCGCGCCCTCCGAGCCGATGCCTGCAGCCTCGCCGGCACCGCGCCCAGCCCGGAAGGGCATCGGTCATCAGGAGACCGACGACTCGTTCAAGCGCGAGCCTTCGTCTGTTCCGCCGCGCGAGCGCGACCTGACCGAGAGCGGCATTCGCACACGACGGTCGAGCGCTCGGCGCAAGTCGTCGGAGGAGCCGAAGCTGTTGGCCCGCATCGCCGCGGACCCCCTCGAGGCGGGCTCCTATCTGCTGCTCGCGGAGATCTACGAGCGCTCGCGAGAGAGCGCCCGCGCCTCGCTGATGGTGGAGATTGGCCGTGCCCTGGAGGGCGACCCATTCGCCGAGCCGCTGCTGCCGCACTACACCCTCAATGCCACCGATTGGGCCTCGATGCGCCACCCCGAGCTGCGGGGAGCCGGGGCCGACCTCTTCGCCATCGTCGGCCTCGCCTTCTGCTCGCTCGACGCGCTGCTTCCCAAGGAGGCGGGCGTGCGGCGCGCCTTCTCGATGGAAGAGAGCCTGGGAACGCGCGCCACCGCCGAGGCTCTTCTCTGCGCAGTGCGGGTGCTGGGCATGCGCTCACCCGATGTCGGCGCCGGGTCGATCGAGAGCCCCCCTCTGCGCGCGGTGAACACCGATCCCCCTCAGCTGCTGGTCGGGCGCTCCGCCATCAACAAGCGGCTGCCTCCGGCGCAGCTGCGCTTCTTCGCCGGCCGCGC
>JACRCT010001048.1 GCA_016218885.1 Deltaproteobacteria bacterium
CGAGGCGGGTGAGCCCCTGGACGAACTCCTGCACCAGCTCCTGGCGATCGAGCCCCTGGCCGGCGTCCGCCGGCTCACCCGGGTGCCCCTTGCCTTCGGGGGCGCGTGGCGCCTTCTCGGTGGGCGGCCAGGAGCGGGCGAGTTGCCCCGCATACCGGGAGAAGAACTCGAACATGCGGTTGGCCTTGTCGCTCGAGGCCAGCCCCGGGTGCTCCACGAGCTCGTTCCTGAGCACCGCGAAGTCGCCCATGAACCGTCCGGGCAGCTCACCGGTCTCGAGTTCGTACAGTACGGGCTGGACCGCTTCGCCTCGGTGGCGGAGCTTGCCGACTTCGCTGAGGGCGCCGAGATCGTGCAGCTCGCGGTCGCGCTGCACTTCTTCGTCTGTGAGCGCGGCGGCGCTTGTGTGGTGGTCGAGCTCCATCAGGGCAAGGCCCGCATCCAGCGCAAGCTTGCCGTCTCGGCTCTCGCCAACCGACCCTACGAGGAAGATCTCCGTGCCCATCAGCCCCCGTCCGGCATCGCCGCCTGGCTCGGACTCGGTCGCCCGAAACCGGGCAGCTCCGCCGCCCGGTTCCGCACCGTCGCAAACGCCGCCCGCTCCACAACACCAGAAGACGAGAGCGCCGCGCTCGCCATCCTGGAGAGGGTGGTGATGGGCCACCGGACCCAGTGGCAGATCGTCTGGAATCTCGAGCGCGGCACGGTCCTCCTCCGGCAGCGCGAAGCGGGACTTGGCACCCTCAACCTCCGCCTGGGCGATCTCGATGGCCGGTGTGCAGGAGCGCCCCGGGTGCGCTCCCTCGGCCGCGCGGTCCGCGGCGCCTTTCTCCCCTGGACCGAGCAGGACGCCGCGCACACCGAGGCAGCGGTGCTGCTGCAAGTTGGCCGGGACAGCCCGGCCCCTCGCCGGCTTGCCTCGGCCGTGGCCGGTGCCACGCGCTCGTCCCGGTGCCTCTCGGCGCAGTAGGCTTCGCTCTGTGGAACTCGCCTCCTCGACCTTCTCGAAGCTGAACCGAACCCTTCACCGGGAGGCGCTCGTCTGCCTCGTCGTGGGCGCGCCCATCCTGGGATACGTGCTCGCGACCAACCACACCGCGTCGCTCCCGGTCATCCTCCTGCACGCCACCCTCCTGGGCGCCCTCACCCCGCTCTCGGTCTCCGTGCTCGAGTGGGCGGTGCCCCGAGCAGCGCACCCCGGATGGCGTGGAGCACTGCGCGACGTAGGCATTCGGATGCTCGGTCTGTGCCTCGCCGTGCTCGGCACGTTGGTGCTCATCGCGGCGCTCACTCCCCTCTCCCTGTCCGTGCTCGTCGGAGGCCCGTTGCTGGTAGGCCTGGTGCCGGTCTTCCTCTCCTACGCGCTGGTAGCGATGGGCGTGCAATGGGCCGGGCTGCGCGAGCATGCGCTCCGAGCGGAGGCCAACGAGGCGCGGGCGCGACAAGCAGCCCTGGCTGCCCGCATCCGGCCGCACTTCCTCTTCAACGCCCTCAACTGCATCGAGGAGCTGACCGACACCGATCCCCCCGCGGCACGCTTGGCGGTCGGGCGCCTGGCTCGGCTGCTGCACTCGGTCCTGCTGTCCTCCGCAAACCCTGTCGCCCGCCTTGGAGATGAGGTGCGCCTGGTGGACGACTACCTCGGCTTGGAGCAGATCCGCTTCGGGGCTCGCCTCGCGTACGAGCTCAGCGTGAAGCCTGAAGCGGCAAACCTGGAGCTCCCGACGACGGTCCTGCTCACGCTCGCGGAGAACGCGGTGAAGCACGGGCTCGAAGCAACTCGCGGTCCGGCACGAATCGTTCTGCGGGCATGGATCCAGGACGACTTGCTGCGGATCATTCTCTCCGGCCCTGCTTTGCCGGCAGCGGCCCCCCGTCCCGAGCAGGGAACGGGGTACGGCCTGCACGACGTTCGCGAGCGACTCCAGCTGACCTATGCGGGCCGCGCCAGCTTCGCGCTGCGCTTTGCGGAAGGAGAGAGCCATGCCGAGCTCGTCCTCCCCTGCTGAGGCGCTGCGAGTCCTCGTGGTCGACGACGAGGAGCTCGCGTGCCGCAACCTGCGGCGCAAGCTGCTGGCAACGGGCGGAGTCTCCTGCGTCGAGTGCACCACCGACCCGACCGAGGCCGTGGCGCGCCTGCGCTCCGACCCTCCCGATCTCCTCCTCCTCGACGTGCGCATGCCGGGGCTCACTGGCTTCGAGGTCCTGGCCCATTTCCCCGAAGAGGAGCGGTCGTTTGCGGTTGTCTTCTGCACCGCGCACGACGAGCACGCGGCCGCAGCCTTCGAGGCCGCGGCCCTCGACTACCTGGTGAAGCCGGTCGATCCCTCCCGCCTCGCCGCAGCGCTCTCCCGCGTACGCCGACATCTCACGCCGCGCTCGCCCCCGCTCGCGTCCCCCCACGCGACGGACCTAGCTCGGGCGCGGGCGGCGGGCATCGCCGGGTGGCTGGAGAGAGTCGTCGTGCGCTTTCGTGGCGGGCTTCAGGTGGTCGAGCTGGCAGAGGTGCTCGTGCTCTCCAGCGAAGCGCACCGCGCCGTGGCGTACACGCGCTGCGGCGAGCACGTGCTCGACCCCTCGCTGACCGCGATCGAGGCCCAGCTCGATCCGCGGCGCTTCGCCCGCTGCCACCGCGGGCACATCGTCCAGCTCGCGCGTGTCACCGCCGTCGAGAGCGACGAGGTCGTCCTCGAGGGAGGGCGCCGGGTGCCGCTCTCGCGCCGTTGTCGCTCCGCCCTGATGGCCGCCATTGCAGGGCGCCAAGCTTGAGAGGTTGGCTCGCTCGACTCGACCAGCCGCATCCTCGACCCGAACATCGTGGGCGAGGGACACCGGCCGACCGCCGGATGACCGGACTAGAAGACGCCCATCAGGCCCAGGGAGGTGGCGATGTTGGTGTAGGCGTAGTTCTCCTTGCTCGTGGAGCTCGCCGAATTCACCGTCGTGGTCTCGCTCGTGAAGACGAACTGGCCGCGCAGCGCCGTCACGAGCTGAAGCGCGAGCTGCGGGTGGAGCCAGTAGCGCAACCCGGGGCCCACGAGATAGCCAAAGGTGAAGTTGCTGGTGTCCCTGTTCGGCGAGGAGGTGGCCTCGCTGTCCGAGGTGAAGACGTGGCCGAAGCCGAACTCCAAGGCGGCGATCAGCTCGACGCGATTGTCGGCGGAGCGCAAGAGCGCGGCGCGAAGCACCGGCGAGACCGTCAGCGAGGTGCTGGCGGTGTCGTGGTCAGTCGATCCAGTCTCGCCCCTGGTCACCGAGAAACGCGCCAGGTCGACGCCAAGCCCAAAGGTGAATCGCTCGAGATGGTAGCCGACGACGAGTCCTCCCTGCACCGTGCCGTAGGACAGCCCTAGGGAGGACGAGGAGCCTGACAACGAGAGGAGGTTCGCGGTGAGGCGCGGCTCGATCGCGAGCCCGCTCTCGAAAGGCGACTCGTCGGCAAATGCACTCGAGGCGATGAGCAATGATGCGAGGATGGCGTAGCGCATGGCTCTCCTTCTGAAAGCGTGAAATCGGCCGGGAAGCTAGCAGATCCCGCCAATCCGCTTCCTCGATAATCGCGGGCGCCAGCCGAGAGGGCCACACAGAGCGTTCGGGCGAGCTCGGTACCGTGACCCGAGAGCCCCGCTCAGGAGAAGAGCTTCTGCGACCTCGCGGGGCTCGACGTCGCATTCGACGGCGGCTACCCCACCGCCCTCATCAGGTCCGCGAGCGACTTGCCGGGCTCGTCGTCGAAGCGGGCGTCGAGCACCTCGCATTCGATCACGCGGTCCAGCCGGAAGTTGCGGAACCCGCCCCGCAGCTCGCACCAGCCCGCGACCGACCAGCCATGTCCCCAGAAGAAGAGCCCCAGCGGACGGATCCTCCGCGCGCTGCGCTCCCCGTCGCCCCGGCAGTAGCGCAGACGAACCACGCGTCGCTCGTCGATGGCCCGGCGCAGCTCGGCCAGCCCTGACCTCCCACTCTCGCGGACGTGGAAAGCCGGTGCGAAGAGCGCCGCGCTCGCCCCTGCGCCCTGGAGCGCGTCGGGGAGGACGGCTTCGATGCGCGCCAGGGCCGCCTGGGCGTCACCCGAGAGCTCGGGATCAGCCCAGGCCCGAACGAGGCGCGCCCCCAAGGTGAGGGCGGCGAGCTCGCCCCGCGTGAAGGTGAGAGGAGGGAGCGTGGAGGCCGGCGAGAGCGCGTAGCCGACCCCCGCCTCGCCGCGCACCGGGACCCCGGACCGCACCAGGGATTGGACGTCGCGGTAGACCGTGCGCTCCGACACCTCCAGCTCCTCGGCGAGCGCACGGGCGGTGACCACCCGGCGGCGGCGCAGGAGCTGGACGAGCTGGAACAGGCGATCGGCGCGGCGCATGGCCCAATGGCAGCCCGGGGTGGAGAACGAGGTGGCCGGGCCTACTCCTTCGCATACTGCCGGAACTCGGGCGTGGCTTCGATGGCGTGGAACACGTAGAGGCCGAGGCCATTGGGATCCTGGGCCACGAAGCTGCGATCGCCCCAGGGGTTGTCCTGGATGTCCTTCACGATGGTCACGCCCTCGGAGCGCAGGCGGGCGAGCTCGGCGTCGGCGTCCTTGACCTGCAGGCCGAAGCTCAGCCCCTGGGTGCAGCAGGCTTCTCCGGGGCGCGGCGAACGGAAGGCGATCTCGAAGACCCCGTGGGCGCCGGGCCGGGAGCGCAATGCGACGTACCACTCGCAGTCGAAGCTCACCTTGAGGTCGAAGTGGCGACGGTAGAAATCGCGGGTCGCGGCGATCTGGTCGGTCACGACCATGGGCACGATGTACTCGATGGGCTGCATGGCTTCTCCTGGGATGGTGGAGCGCGTCGAGCGGCTGGACCTGCTCCAGCCGGCTCACGGCGATTTCTATCGCCCCGCTCCTGACAGCGTCCTGTCAGCAGAGAGCCACGATGCTCCTGGCGGCTTCGGCTGCGCCGGCGCTCGCCACCGGCCCTCCCTGCACGAGGCCGTGCTGGGCTTCGACCCCTCTCACCAGAGGCCGGGAACGAGCCGGGCACGTATCCGCGAATACCCCTCCCAGCCCGGTATCGCGCGCAGCACCCGCTCCTCCACGCCGATCCGGTAGGCGATAGCCGGCAGCAGCAGCCCGGCCCACGACAGGAGTGCCACCAGGTTGGGAAAGCAGACGAGCAGCCCGAGATGGGCGAGCAGCATGCCCGCGTACGCCGGGTGGCGCAGCCAGCGATACGGTCCGCTCTCGATCAGGCGGTGGCCCTCGAGCAGCCGCACCTGGTGCGAGTAGTGGGCCCCCAGGGTCCGGACCGCCCAGAGGCGGAAACCGATCCCCAGAAGCAGCAGCGTCGCGCCCATCGCCATGGGCACCAGGGACCATCGCGGAGCGGGCGCCAGGGCAAA
>JACRCT010001052.1 GCA_016218885.1 Deltaproteobacteria bacterium
GGATGATGATCAGCGGCACGAGGCCGACCGAGATGTCGTTGAGCACCTCTGATTTGGCATCGAGCCAGACGGCGACGTAGATCAGGACCACCAGTTTGGCCAACTCGGAGGGACGGACCGAAGGCCCGAAGATCGAGTCGGTGTGGGCAACCGGCAAGCCGATGAATTTGAGCGAACTCATGCCGATGCCCGCGCCGAAAAGACCGCCGCTGATGATGGCCTGGAAGGAGAAGAGGGTCGCGTCCGCACCGCCGAAGGCGCGCATCTTCTCGGTCGTGGACCGGGAGTCGGTCGCGAGTAGTGCAAGTAGCACAGAGTTGCCCACCGTCCAGGTCGCGGAGGCTGGAGTCGAGCTGCAGCTCGGCCCTTGGACGGTGATCGTGCGGCTGGCGGGTGGGCGGTCGGCAGCCGGGGGCCGTGCATGCTGCCCGTGACCGTGCTCCGGGTCTTCCTGGCCGAGTACCGGGTCGACTTCCGCAAGCAGATGAATGGTCTCCTGGCCGAGGCCTACCGTCTCGGAGCAGACCCGTACGGAGGCGACTGCGTGGTCTTCATCAAGAAGGACCGCACGCAGCTCCGCGCCCTGGTCGGCGACAGTTACGGGCTGTACCTCGTCAGCCGACGCTTCGAGGGAAGCCGGCTGCGCACGGCGCTGCAGTTCGCCGCGGAGCCGAGCGCAGGGACCATCTCGACCGGCGAGCTGTCGCTTTTGCTTGAAGGCTCGAGCTTCACCGTGCACCAGCGGGCCACGGCCTGGCGGACCCCACCAGAAACAAGGTGACAAGCTTCCCGGGCTGTGCCACGTTGGCGACGTGGACGACGCGACCGCCCTCTCCCAGCCAAGACTTCGCCCGGCGCACTCCGCTGCGCTGGGAGCTTCCTCCCTGGACGAGGTCATTCGCTTCCGGCAGACCCCGCTCGGCGTCGGCGACGTCGCGTGGTTGCAGGAGCAGGTCGATGGCGGCTTGCAGCAGCTGTCGGACGTGGCGGCAGCGGCCTGCCACCGGTTCGGCTGGAAGCGGGCGCACGGCGGGATTCCTCTGGCCGCGTGCTCGGTGATGCTCCGGAAGCTGGAGGAGCGCGGGCTCCTGCAGCTGCCCAGGGCACCCCAGCGCCACCAGGAGGACACCGAGCGGACCCGCTTGCTGGACGCGCTGGGCACGGTGCCCGGAATGGTCGAGTGCCAGCCCGAGGGACCTTTCACCCTGCGCCCCATCGCGCCCGAGGAGCGCGACGGGTTCCGGCTGCACCTGCAGCGCTACCACTACCTGGGCTTCAAGCGGTCGGTGGGCGAGTCCATGGGCTACGCAGCGTTCGTGGGCCAGGAGCTCGTCGCCCTGCTCGATTGGGGCGCCGCGGTCCTGCGTTGCCATCCGCGCGACGAGTACGTCGGCTGGGACGACGAGATCCGCGTGCGCCACCTGCCGCTAGTGGTGGGCAACCGCAGGTTCCTGATTCTGCCCTGGATCCGGATTCCGCATCTGGCCTCGAGGATTCTCGGCGCCAACCTGCGCCGGCTGAGCCGCGATTGGCAGGCGGCCTACGGCCACCCCGCGCTGCTGGCCGAGACCTTCGTCGATGTCTCGCGCTTCGAGGGCACTTGCTACCGCGCGGCCAACTGGCGACGTCTCGGCCAGACCCTCGGAGAGACCCGCACCTGCAGGGACGGCACGCGACCGCGCGGCTGCCCGAAGGACGTCTACGTCTATCCGTTGGGGCGCGATGCCCTGGCGCGACTGCGCGCGCCGGAAGTCGCCTGACGATGGCGGCCAAGGCCCCCGTGGATCTGAGCCCGGAGGAGCGCCGTGAGATCGCGGCCTGGATCGAGGCGAACCGCGAGGCCCTCCCGGCCCCGGTCCGGTCGTTCCTGGAGCTTCACGAGAGATACCTCGCCGCCGGCGAAGGGGACCCGCAGCGCCGCGCGCTCGAAGCGGCGTTGCGCGAGCTGCGCCGTGCCCTTCACCTCACGCCGTCGAGCGAGAAGCGCCGGTCGAGCGGCCGGCCGCTCGACGGCCTCCCGAAGGAAGTCGCGGCGAAGAGCGAGCGTGAGAAGCTCGAGGCGCAGATCTCCCGTGGCGACCGACTCTCCGAATGGCACCGCGAGCTGAAGAAGCAGCACGATCGGCAGCTCAAGCAACTCAGGAAGAGGTTGGCCAAGATGCCCGCGGACAAGCCAAGCAGCGAGGACCTCCCGCTCGATGAGCACGAGCCCACGGAGGAGGAGCGCGCCGCAGACCGGGCCGCCGACATCCGGTTCACCGACCACCTGCAGGAAGGAGGCGGCAAGGACCCGGCGATGACCCCGGTGCGGGAGGCGCTGATGCCCGGCGGCAGTGCGCTCCTGCACGAAGAGCAGGTGTACCTGCCTGCCGAGATCCCGGAGGACCTCGCCGGCGCCCAGGTGGTCGAGACGTGGACCGAGCCGCGCGTGCGCTACGACTTCTCGGTCGCCGTGACCCGCCTCGAGCTCGAGGTCGAGAAGAAGATCGTCGTGGACCACGACGGCGAGCGCATCGTGCTCTCACCGCCGACGAGCGAGTACGGTCCTGCGCGCTACGCGGTCACGTGGAGCGCGCTGGCGACCCTGGCCGAGCTCGCCGGGCAGATGGCCCTGCCGTTCAACCGCCTGGCCAAGATGCTCTCCACCCCGGAGAAGACGTTCACGGCTGCCGCCCTGAGCAGGATGCTGCACTACGTCGCGCAGCGCTTCGTGGGGGTGTACCTCGCCCTGGGCGAGCAGCTCGCCGACAGCGACTACCTCGGCGGCGACGACACCTCCGCCCGGGTGCTCGAGGTGTCGTCCTACTTCGAGAAGCTCCGGGCCCTGGAGTGCAC
>JACRCT010001053.1 GCA_016218885.1 Deltaproteobacteria bacterium
CCTTAAAGAAGAGGCTGAAGCCCCCGGCGATGCCGCCTTGTCTCAGCAGCACGCCCAGCGCGCCGCCCGGCGGGATGGTCACCAGTGCGGTGATGCAGTGCGGGCGGTTGAGGACGCGGACCGCCACGTTCTCGGGCACGGGCGCGGTGTCCGGGTAGTAGACATAGCGCTCGCGGCCCCGGGTAAGGGCCGGCCGCTCCTGGGCCAGCCGCTCGGTGCCGGTGGAGTCGAGCGGCAGCACGCGGTAGCGGCCGGCCTCCACGTACCAGAGGGCGATCAGCTCCTGGAGCCGCTCCGGGTGCTGCTGCCCGAGGTCCCGGGTCTCGGCGGGGTCCGCCTCGACGCGGTAGAGCTCCCAGCCGTCGGCATCGAGCTCGCGCAGCTTCTCGGCGGTCATCCGCATCTGGCCAAAGCCGAGGCCCGACTCCTTGAACGAGGGGCCCGGCACCGGGCAGACCGCCTTCCAGCCGTCGTGGTAGAGCGAGCGGTGGCCGAACATCTCGAAGTACTGCGTGACGTGGCGGGTGGGCGCCTGCGCGTCGTCGAGCGCGTGGGCGAAGCTGACGCCCTCGATGGGCGACTGGGCCACCCCGCGCACGTGCGTCGGGGGTTCGAGGCCCAGCAGGTCGAGCACCGTGGGCACCAGGTCGATGGCGTGGGCGTACTGATCGCGGATCTCCCCGCGGGCCTTCACGCCGTTGGGCCAGTGGAGGATGAGCGGGTCGCTGATGCCGCCGCGGTAGGTTTCGCGCTTCCAGCGGCGGAACGGGGTGTTGCCTGCCCAGGCCCAGCCCCACGGGTAGTGGTTGTAGTGGCGAGGCCCGCCCAGCTCGTCCAGCGCGGCCAGGTTGTCCTGCAGCGACTCGGGGACGTTGTTGAAGAACTTGCTCTCGTTCACCGAGCCGGTCGGCCCGCCCTCGGCGCTGGCGCCGTTGTCGGAGAGCAGCACCACGAGCGTGTCCTCGAGCAGGCCGGCGTGCTCCAGGAAGCCCAGGAGCCGGCCGATCTGGTCGTCGGTGTGCTCGAGGAAGCCCGCGAAGACCTCCATCATCCGCGCGCAGACCCGCCGCTCGTCGGCCGACAAGGAGCCCCAGCCCGGGACGTCCGGGTCGTGCGCCGACAGCCGGCTCCCTGTGGGCAGGAGCCCCAGCTGCAGCTGCCTGTGGTGCACGCTCTGGCGGTAGGCGTCCCAGCCGTCGTCGAAGGCGCCGCGGTACTTGTCGGCCCACGGCCGGGGCACGTGGTGCGGGGCGTGCATCGCGCCGGTGCAGAAGTAGAGGAAGAACGGCTTGTCTGGCGCCAGCTGCTTGGAGTCGGCGACGAGCTCGATGGCCTTGTCCACCAGGTCCACGGTGAGGTGGTAGCCCTCCTCCGGCGTCCGCGGCGGCGCGACGGCGTGGTTGTCCTCGACGAGGTCGGGGTAGTACTGGTGCGTGTCTCCGCCCAGAAAGCCGTAGTAGCGCTCGAAGCCGCGCCCCAGGGGCCAGCGGTCGAACGGCCCGGCGGCGCTCGTCTGCTCCGCCGGCGTCAGGTGCCACTTGCCCACCGCGTAGGTGCCGAAGCCCTTCACCTGCAGGATCTCGGAGAGGAAGCCGTTCTCGAACGGGGTGTAGCCGTTGTAGCCGGGGTAGCCGGTCGAGGCCTCGGTGATGCAGGCCAAGCCGTTGGAGTGGTGGTTCCGCCCGGTGAGGATGCACGCGCGCGTGGGCGAGCACAGCGCAGTGGTGTGGAAGTTGGAGAAGCGCAGGCCTCCGGCGGCAAGGCGATCGATTGCCGGGGTGCGGATGGGCGAGCCGTAGCAGCCCAGGTGCCCATAGCCGGTGTCGTCGAGCACGATGAAGAGCACGTTGGGCATGCCCGCCTTCGCCCGCCGGGGGCTGGGCCACGCCGGCGACGACTCGTCCGCCGTCCGAGCGATCACTCCCGGGAACGCGGTCCCCGGCCGGTACTCCTTCAGCGCCATGCGCTCCTCCCTGGCCGTCCCCGGCCCGCGCCGCCACGCCGCAGAACCTAGCCACCGCGAGAGCAGCGAGCCGATGTCGCGCACGCTCATCGAACGAAGAGGGGACGCGCCGCCGCTCCGTCCCTGCTTGCTGTCGAGGATCTCCCTTCGCAGGTTTGTATGCAGCCGGAGCTCACGGTCGAGCTGTCTCACTGGGAGACCCAGGCCAAGCTCTCCGGCTCGACCTTCAAGCCCCAGCCACCGCCGAGCGCCAAGCGGTCGACTCGTTCGCGAAGTCGTGCGGGTAAGGTCCGAGGAGGCACTTCAATGCGTCGGAAGCCCGTGATGAACGGAGGGACCCTTGCCCTCACCGCCTAGTCGGTCGCCGGCATCGCGGGTACGCAGCAGCGTGACGGTCTGGTGCGATTCGAGTACGGGGCGTGAGCCATCGAACCGACCCGCTTGACACGAATATCGCTGGTATGCAGGATGCCTTGCGATGCAAGACAACGTGCACAACGAGGCTTCCTCTTGGCGCTCCCAACTCCGGAAAGGGACGCTGGAGTTGGCTGTTCTCCTGCTCCTTCGGCGCGAGCGGCGATATGGCTTGCAGATCGCGGAAATCCTGAATGAAGCGGGGCTAGGAATCAGCGAGGGCAGCGTCTACCCCCTTCTCTCCCGACTCAAGGCCGAGAAGAAGGTCTCTACCGAGTGGGTCGAAGAGGACGCCGGTCACGCTCACAAGTACTACGAGCTGACTGAGCATGGCCGGGAAACGTGTGCCGTCCTGCTCGAGACTTGGCGCGACTACGTGACGGCCTTTGACCGACTTTCTGGGAGGAAACCATGAGCACCAGGACGCTTCCACACGAGGCCGAGGAGTTTTTGAGGCAACTGCGAATCGGGCTTGGCGCTCTGCCTGAACAAGAACGGGAGGACATTGTCGCGGAGCTGCGATCTCACCTGCAGGATCGGCATGCTCGCGGGAAGACGCTCCTCGAAGGATTCGAGGATGCCCAGACCTACGCGTCGCGATTCGTCTCTGAGATGGCTCTTCGGGGCGCGCTGGCACGCGGGACATCGTTCGACTTGGGGAGGGCTCTCCTCACTGGGGCGAAGACTGGGATTGCGATGCTGCTTACGGTGGTGCCACTGATGGCCGTGCAGTTGATCGGCGCAGCGCTCGTAGTCGTGGGGGCCCTCAAACCATTCATGCCCTCTCGGGTTGGGCTGTTCGTCGATATCGAGGGGAGGTTCGTCGCCCTCGGGGCCTACGGTGGCGAGCTGCAGGGCTTGCGAGAGCTGCTGGGCCTTTGGGCCATTCCGTTGTTCGTGCTAGGCGGGGTCGGATTGCTGTGGACTGGGAATCGAGCGCTCAGGTTTCTGGCAAAGCGGAGGCTGGCCGCCACGCGAGCCAGACCCATCGAGTGAACCGATGTTTTTTGCGTTGAAGCCTTGCATTGCAAGGCTTCGGAGGATTCGATGCAAACGCGTGAGATCTGGCGATTCGTGGTGGTGACGTTCGTGCTTGGTCTGGCGGCCCAGCTTCTTGCCGTCCATGGCGGCGTGAGCGGCGCCGGCCGACAATGGCTCAAGTTCGCCATGTGGGCACCAGCGATCGCGGCGATGAGCAGTCGGTCCGCTCGCCGGGCCGCCTTCGCAGCGCTCCGACGGAGCGGAGGGCGGTGGCTCGGCGTCGCGCTCGTGGTCGGATGGTCGCTCATCCTGGTTCAGAACGTTCTGCTACTCGTGCTGGGAGGGGGCAATTGGAATGGCGCCCTCTTCGTCTTGGAGGCGGACGGTCGCGGGATTGTGGCTGTCCACGATGTGGCGATGGCGTTGGGAGTAGGTCAGCAGGGCTTCGGCTTCTTCGCGCTGAACCTCCTCGTGTCGCTGACGCTCGGTTCGCTCATGGGCGGGGTGCTCGGCGGTCTGGGCGAGGAGCTGGGATGGCGCGCTGTCCTGCAGCCCGAGCTAGAGCGAAGGTGGGGGCCGGTTCGCGGCTCTCTCGTGGTGGGGCTCATCTGGGCCTACTGGCATCTGCCGACCAACCTCGCCGGATACAACGATGGCGCGCACCCAACCTGGAACGCGCTCTTGTTCTTTCCGCTGGTCGTCATGGCGATGGCGTTCTCGTTCGGCTGGCTGACTCGTCGAACAGGGAGCGTGTGGCCGGCGGCCATCGCTCACGGGGCGAACAATTGCATCAGCGCGGGCTTCCTCCTGACGCCGCAAGGCTGGGGGTGGGACACGGGAACGGCGCTCGCCGCAGCCGCGGTGGTTGGCGGACTGTTCGCGCTTCTATCTGCACGAAGGTCGAAGGCTGCTGTCGTGGCTCAGCAGGGCGCTGCAGAGCTTGCCGAGGCTTGATGCTCCGCCAGCTGCCGCCAGCAGATGGGGTCTCGCGCTGGATGCACCGGCCCCTCTCGCCTAGAGCCTCCGGCCGTCTCCGTCGGCGCGCCGGGGCCCTCGCTCCCCGGCCACTTCGCCAGCTGCTGCTCGCCATGGAAAGGCCGAGCCCGGTTGCTCGAGGCCCGAGCTCGGGTCCAACGAGTGGAAGCACCGCTGGGAGAACTCGTTCGGCGAGGTCATCGATGCCGATGACGGTGCGTGGGATCCGAACCTCGACCCGGCGCTCCAAGTCCAGGGCTTCCAGCGCAGCAAGGTCCGGCCCCGCTGTGTCATCCGGCGCTCAGAGCCTGCCGGCCTCGAAGATCTGCTCGAACAGGCCCAGCGCCAGCTGCTGCATGCGGCGGCGGTGCCAGGGGTCGTTGGTGCGTCGGCCCTCGAGCAGCTCGGTGTGGAACTCGCGGCACTCTCCCTGGCCGTCGGGCTGCTCGGGCAGGCGGAAGACGCCCATGGCGTAGCCCACCATCGGCACACACTCGGCGGGAGGCTCGAGCTCGAGCCCGCGCGCCTCGTCGAGCAGCCCGCGCACCACCTCGTCCTCGATGCGCTCCGCGGGAACGCCGTCGGGCTCGGCGCAGAAGGCGCGGCGATACAGCTCGCGAGCCTCCTCGGCGCGTCCGTCGTGAAAGGCGATGTCTCCCAGCAGCGCCAGGCAGGTACCCGGCAGCTGCCCCTTGTCCACCGCCGCCTCCAAGGCGGCCCGGGCGCGTTCGGGCTCACCGGCTCGCAGCCAATGCCAGCCCGCCGGCCGCCCGGCGATCACCGTCTGCCATTGGCGCTCGGCGGCCTCGGCCGCCAGGCGGTGCAGCCCTCGACCGAGCGCGGCGAAGAGCCCGATGGTGAGCCGGGTGCGGTCGAGCAGCTTCTCGGGGTGGCGGGCGAGCATCGACAGCTCTTCGGGGGCGCCGGCCAAACCCGACACCCGGGTGCGCAAGGGCCCGAGCTGCGCCGACAGGTAGCGGGCCTCGGGGAGGTCGTAGCGCCGCACCACCTCCGCGGCGAGCTCCGCGGCGGTGTCCAGGCGCGCCTCCGCCAACGAGGTCTCCACCCTCGCCAGGCGTGCGCTGCGCGAGACGAACAAGCCCATCTGGTCCGGCTCGGGCTTGGGCGCGGCAGGGGACGGCAGGGCCGCCAGCTCGGTGGCCAGCGCACGGATTCCCAAGTGGAGCGCCCGGTGCCACAGGCGCACTCTGGCGGCTTGCTGCTCGGTGCCCGCGGCCGGGGAGTGCGCCTGGCGGTGCAGGTCCACCGCGCGGGAGAACTCGCTGACGTCCTCGGCCAGGAGCATGGGCTGCCCCACGGCCTCGGCGCAGGCCGGGCACAAGGCCACCGTGGCGCCCCCGGTGCCGAGCGGGTCGAGCTCGAAGACCCCCGCTTCGAGGAAGCGGGGTGGCACCAGCGGCCGGGCCACCAGCTCCCAGCCCTCCGGGGTCGACCGGCACAGGGCGCACGCAGAGGCTTCGTCCATGCATTCTCCCCAGGCCCGCCGTGCTCCCACTGGCGGGAGGCGGGGCTTAAGAGTGCTCATACCACGACGGAGTGGTTGCTCAAGATCACGGAGCGAGGCGTCGCACCGTGCTCAGCAGGAGCGCCTTGTCGATCGGCTTGGCCAGGATGGCATCGGCGTTGAAACGCTTCCAGGCGCCGATGATGGCGGGGTCGGTCTCGCTGGAGACCATGATCACCGGGATGCTCCGGGTCGTGGCCGAGGCCCGCAGCTTCTCCAGGACCTCGGCGCCGGTCAGGCGGGGCATGCTGTGGTCGAGCAGGATGGCGTCCGGGAGCTGGGCGCGGGCCGTCTCGAGCGCCTGCTCGCCGTCGCGCGCCAGGACCAGATCGTAGTGCTGGGAGAGCAGTGCCTGCTCCAGGGCGAGGATCGTCTCGGCGTCGTCGGCGAGCAGCAGCCTGCGCCGTCGCGAGGGCTGGGCGGCCAGGGTCGTCGCGGGGCTCGAGCCCCGCGCGCCCAGCTTGAGGAGCGCGGGCGCGATCTCGTCCAGCTCCAGCGCCACCTGCGCCGCCCCGATGCGCAGGGCGACCTCCGGCATGCCGAACACCACCGAGCTCATCCGCCCTTGGGCCGCGGTGAAGGCGCCCTGCTCCTGCATCAGCTTCAGGCCCGCCGCGCCGTCGTCGCCCATGCCGGTGAGCACCAACCCCGCTCCCGCCGCGCCGAACTCGCGCGCCAGGGAGGTGAAGAGCACCGTCGCCGAAGGCCGCAGGCCCTTCACCGGCGGGCCCTGGTCGAGCCGCACCCGGCCCATGGAGATCATCAGGTGGGCGTTGTCGGGGGCCACCAGCGCCACCCCCGGCTCGAGGGTGTCACCGCGCTGCGCCAGCCGCACCTTGAGCGTGCACTGCGATGCCAGCCAGCGCGTCATCCCCTCGCCGAAACCCGAGGCGATGTGCTGCACGATCAGGATGGGCACCGGGAAGGAGGGAGGCAGCGCAGAGAGGATCTTGTGGAGCGCGAGGGGGCCTCCGGTGGAGGCGGCGATGCCGATGCAGGCGAGCGGGAGGGGGGCGCTCACCTTGGGTGCGGGACGCTCGATCGTCCGCTCCGGGCGCTTGGAGACCGCGATGCTGGCGACCGCTCGCACCGCGCGTCGAATGGCCTCGCACTGGCCATCGAAGCCGGTGACGTCCAAGGCGTTGGGCTTGCCCAGCACCTCGACCGCTCCCAGCTTGAGCGCCTGGAAGCTCAGCTCCTCGTTGCCGTCTCCCGCGGCCGCGCTGACCACCACGATGGGGGTGGGGCGCACCCGCATGATCTCGGTGATCGCCTCCAGCCCATTGCGGCGGGGCATGCGCACGTCCATCGTCACGACGTCGGGGCGCAGCTCCAGCGTGCGCGCGAGAGCCTCCTCGCCGTCGCCGGCTTCGCCCACCACCTCCACCTCACCCGCCTTGGCGAGCATGCGCCGCAGGATGGTGCGGAAGGTCGGCGAGTCATCGACGATGAGGCATCGAATCATGAAACTGCTCCCGTCCCCACCCTAACCTCGCTCAGGCATGAGCTGCCGGACCAGCTCCAGCAGCTTGCCGCGCTCGACGTCCCTCTTCACCAGATACCCATCGGCTCCCGCCTCCAGCCCCGCGGCGCGGTCGGAGGGAGAGTCGAGCGAGGTGACCACGATCACCGGCAGCCGCGAGAGAGCGGGGTCGGCCTTGAGGTTCCGGGTCAAGGTCAGCCCATCCATGCGCGGCATCTGCACGTCAGTGACCACCAGGCGGCAGCGGGTCTGCTTGAGCAGCGCGAGCGCCTCTTCGCCGTCGGAAGCCGGCAGCACCTGATAGCCGGCGATTTCCAGGATGGCCTTCATCGCCGAGCGGGTGGTCAGCGAGTCGTCGACGACGAGGATGCGCTGCTGGTCCTCCTCCTCGGACGCTTTGCTCATGGGGCGCGCCAGGCGCATCAGCTCGGCCGCGTTGAGCACCGAGACCACCCGTCCGTCGTCGAGCACGGCGGCGCCGGCCAGATGGGCAGTACGGGCCAGGTGCCGCCCCAGCGACTGCACCACCACCTCGTGCTGGCCGACCACCTGGTCCACCGCGAAGACCAGCCGGGTCCCGCCGGAGTTGATAAGCACCGCCGGCTGCGGCCGATCGCCCTCCAGGGGAAGCCGGCCCGCCACGGCGCCGACCACCTGCGCCAGAGAAGAGAACGGGACCTGGGCGTCCTCGATGCGCACCGAGGCCCGTCCGGCCACGGTGCCCATGTCCTTGGAGGTCAGGCGCAGGATGCGCTCCACCGCCTCGTAGGGCAGCGCGGCGAGGTCGGCCCCGGCGCGCACCACCACGGCTAGGGTCGCCGCCAGCGTGAGGGGGAGGTCGAGCTCGAAGCGAGAGCCCTTGCCCGGCTCGGTGGATACATCGGCGGTGCCCCGCAGCCGGTGCGCCGCCGCCTGCACCACGTCGAGCCCCACCCCCCGGCCGGAGATGGAGGTGACCTGTTCGGCCGTGGAGAAGCCCGCCTTGAAGACCAGCCGCAGCGCCTCCTCGTCACTCAGCTGCGCGGCTGCCTGGGGGGCGAGCTGCCCCCGGCGCACCGCGGCGCGGCGCACGCGCTCGGCGGAGATGCCAGCCCCGTCGTCGGCCACGATCACCGCGATGCGGTGCCCGCGCCGCTCCACCCGCACCTCGAGCGCACCGGCCGGCCGCTTGCCTGCAGCGCGGCGCGCCTCCGGCGCCTCGATGCCGTGATCGATGGCGTTGCGCACCAGATGCTGGAGGGGCTCCTTGAGCTCGTCCAGGATGCGGCGGTCCAGGCGCACCTCGCCGCCGCGCAGCGTGAGCTCCACCGGCTTGCCCACGCGACCGGCCACCTCGCGCACCGTGCGCCGCAGCGGCTCGAGGGCGGTGGAGGCCGGGACCATGCGCAGGTCGCGCAGGTCCTCGCGCACCACCGTGCTCAGCAGGCGAATCTGCTCGGCCTCGCGGATCTGCTCCTGGCCGACCCGGGAGAGGGTGCGCTCCTGACCGCGCAGGCGCGTCACCGCCTCGTCGAGCGCCTCCACGGGCACCTCGCCCGAACGCTGGCGGATCTCCTCGATTGCGCGCTGGCACAGAGCGCGGCTGTCCTGCAGGGCGGCCGCCTGGGCGGCGACCTCACGCGCCCGGCGCTCCTCGCGGGCGCGCAGCAGCGTGAATCCCTCGACCTGCCGGGCCACCGACTCCAGCGTGCTCACCGAAACGCGGATGGTCCGGTCCACGGCGGCCCCGACCGGAGCCTGCGCGGACCGGGCGGCCGCCTCCTGCTCGGGCTCTGGCTCGTGCTCCGGCTCGACGGCGCTGGTGACGGCCTGGCCGAAGCTTGCCACCGCCTGCTGCAGGCCCACCAGCTCCTCGGCCGCGGCGGCCGCGGCGCGGCTGGCCTCCATCCCCGGCTCACCCATCCGCGAGAGGGTCGCCTGGAGGCGTGCGGCGCGCGCGGCGATGTCGCCGGCGCCCACCGCGCCCGCCGAGCCCTTGAGGTTGTGGGCGCGGCGGACCGCCTCCTCCACTCGCGGCGTTCGCTCCTGGCTGGTGGAGGGGGAGCACAGCACCTGCAACGTCTGCTCGAGGGTTTGCAGGACCTCCACGGCCTCCTGACGGAAGATCCCCATCAGCGAAGCGTCGGCGGCGGGCTCGGTGGCGGCGCGGGGGGCCTCGGGAGAGTGCTCTGCCTGCACCGCCTGGACGGCCTGCACGGGACCTAGGGCATGCTCGAGCGCGGCGACGGAAGCGCGCAAGGACTCCAGGTGCTCGGACGTGGGTCGCGCTCCGGCGGCGATCAGCTGCTCCTGCACCGTCTTCGCCCGCGATTCCATCTGTCCGGCGCCCAGGACGCAGGCCGAGGAGCGCAGGCTCGCCGCGATGTGGACCAGCGCCTCGGGGTCGGCCTCGCCCCAGCTCACCTCAGGGTGCGCCGTGGCGAGGGCTCGCTGGAGCTTGGCGACGTGCTCGCCAGCCTCGGTGCGGAAGACCGGCCAGACCTGCTCCAGCGCACTCGGCTCGCGCTCGGGCCCAGCGGAAGGGGAGGAAGAAGCGGATGAGGAGGTGGAGGAGGCCGCCGCCGCGGAAGAGAGAGCGGCCAGCACGCCGTCGAGGTTCTCCACGGAGGGGTCGTGGCCGGTGTCTCCCCGGCGCAACGCCTCCTCGGCGGCATCGACCGCCGCGAGCAGCGCCTCGACTCGCGCAGCTTCCAGGCCGTCCTTCTCGGCGCGCCCCGCCAGCGCCGACTCGATGGCGTGGGCGATGCGCTCCAGGTCGGCGAAGCCCAGGCTGGAGGCCGAGCCTTTCAGGCCGTGCGCGGTCCTGCGGATGGCGTGGAGCAGCCCCTCCTTCGCGGCGCCCTTCTCCAACTCGAGGACCCCGGCCCCGATCTCCTGGAGGTGCTCGCGCGCCTCCTCGACGAAGACCGGCCACAGGCGCTGGAGCAGGGTGGGATCCATCGTGCTCCTCTATCCGGCTGCGGATGGGGCGGGCTCGATGAGCCGAGCCACGTCGAGGACCGCGAGCCGCTCGGCGGTGACGAAAAGGAAGGGCCCAGTGGAAGACGAGGGTCCGTCGGGTCGAGGCAGCTCGAGCTTGCCCTCCACGTCCTCCACCGCCAACCCCAAGAGCTCCTCGCCCTCGGCGACCGCCACCACCTTGCTCAGGTCGCTCATCCCTCCGCCCTCCAGGCCGAGCAGCTGCCGCAAGTCGAGCACCGGCACGATCCGCGAGCGCGCCACCAACGCGCCCAGCACGTGGTGGGGGGCCCCCAGCAGAGGGCAGAGCCCCTTGATGTCGAGGATCTCGTCCACCGCGCCGATGGGCACCGCGTAGCGTTCGCCGCCGACGCGGAAGGCCACCACTTCCAGCCGCTCGCGGGCGACCCGCTCTTCTTCGCGGGAGGACGCCAGGCTGCGAGCCCGTTCGGCGAGGATCTTCTGACGCTCCTCGGGCGAGATCTGGGCTCCGCGCGCCAGGGCGCGCTCCGCCTCCTCGAGGCGCCGGTAGAGCTCCTCGAACCCGGCGCGGGTGGGGGTCGTCGGGTCGGCCATGGGTCAGGTCACTTGCGGGCCGGCAGGTTGAGCAGGGAGCCCACCTTCTCGCGCAGCTCGTCCACCGAGACTGGCTTGGAGAGGAAGGCGGTGGCGCCCACCAGCTTGCCCTTCTGGCGGCTGGCCTCGTCCTTGAGCGTGGTGAGCAGCACCACCGGCACGGCGAAGAGATCCTTGTCCGAGCGGATGGCCGCGCACAGCTCGAAGCCGTCCATCACCGGCATTCGCACGTCGGAGATGACGAGGTCGGGGCGCTGCTCGCGTGCCTTGCGCAGCCCGTCTTCGCCATCCTTGGCTTCCACGAACTCCAGGCCCCAGCCCATCAGGTACACCTGGAGCAGCGAGGTGATGGTCTTGGTGTCTTCGACGATGAGGACCTTCACGATACCTCCGCCTTCTAGGCCTGGTAGCGGCCGACAATCTCGGTGAGGCGTTTGGAGACCGTGGTCAGGTTGCCGGCCACGGCCTCGATGCGCTTGGTGCCCTCGAGCGCGTCGTTCATGGCCGACGACAGCTCGGTGATCGCCGAGACGATCTGCTCTACGCCGATTGTCTGCTGGCGGGTGTTGCTGGCGATCTGCCGCGCGGCCAGCGACGAGTCGCGGATCACCTCGGCCAATCCCTGGATGGTGCTGCCTGCGCTCTGCGCCAACGCGATGGCGGCGTGGGCGCGCTTGCTGCCTTCCTCGGTGGCCGCCACGGCAACGCGCGTGCCCTTCTGCACCTCCGAGAGGATGCCGCGCACCTGCCCAGCAGCACCCTTGGATTGCTCGGCGAGGTTGCGCATCTCCATGGCCACCACCGCGAAGCCGCGCCCATGCTCGCCCGCTTTGGCCGCCTCGATGGAGGCGTTGAGGGCGAGCAGGTTCGATTGCTCGGCCAGATCTCGAACGGTGGAGATGATGTCGCCGATCTGCAGCGTGCGCTCGCGCAGGTCGGCGATGGCGGTGGCGATGGCCTTGACCTGCTCGGCCATCTTCTCCATCCCGCTCATCGCCTCGTCGACCACCCGTTGGCCCTCGCGGCTGAGGTCCTCGGAGCGCTGGGCGACCTTGATGACCGAGTCGGCGTGCTCGGTGGCCTGCTTGCTCGTCTGGGCGATCTCGGTGACGGTGGTCGAGGTCTCGTTGATGGCCGAGGCCTGCTGGCTGGCCATCGCCGACTGCTGAGTCGAGGTGGTGAGGATGGAGGTCGCCTCGCGCTCCACCTCGCCCGCAGCCGCGCGCAGATCGCTCACCAGGGTCCGCAGCCCGCCCGACATGCCTCCGAAAGCCCGGGCGAGCTCTCCCAGCTCATCGCTGCCGCTGGTCTCGACCGCATAGGTCAGGTCTCCGGCCTCGATGCCCGCCGCCGCCGCCGCCAGCCGCTCGATGCGGCGGACCAGACGTCGGCTGAGCAGGATGGCTACGACCAATGCGCAGGCCAACGCCGCGAGGGCGACCGCCGCGGCCCTGAGTCCCACATCGCGGATCGCCTGGTCGAGAGGGCCGGTGCGGAAGCCTATCTGCACCGATCCGATTCGCGGGCTGGCCGTGGCGCCATCGCCCGCGGCGTTGCTCACCCCCGCGGAGAGGATGGGCGCGGTCACCGGCAGAACCTCGATCGACCCCAGGACCACCGGCTCGTCGGCGGTGGCCTTCTCGACGGTCGGCAGCGGCAGCTCCGCGTGCAGCCGGCCGAGGTCGGGGAGACTGGCGTCGGCGAGGATCTCCCCTTTGGCATCGCGCATCAGGACATAGGCAACGTCATCTGCCTGGTCGCGGGTGCGCTCGGCGAGGGCCTGCGCTCCCGCCTTGTCGGAGGCGTAGAACGCTGCATTGCCGGCCAGCTGGGTGGTCATCGCGAGGCTGTGCTTGTGCATCTCCCGGACGCCCAGCGAGCGGGCTTGAAGGGTGAAGACAAGGTGCAGCAGACCGGCGATCGCCAAGGCCGGCAACGCGATCAGCGCGCCGATCTTGCGACCGAGGCCCGGTCGGCGTCGCGAGGGCTGAGGGGTCGGGGGAGCCGCTATCACTCGGAGACCTTTGCCGCGCCGTCACGCGCGGGATGGGAGAGGTGGGTGCCGAGCAGCTCGGCACTCCTGGCCTTGAGATATACCTCGCCTTCAAGCACTTCGGGAGTCGGAACGCTCAGTCTCATCAGCCCCCACCGTTCCAGTTCGCCTGCATTTGGGTCCCGCAATCGGTGCCACACCAGCGGCAAGAGAAGATCGGACGACTACCTCGAAACGATAAACGAACCGGCTCAGCGTCGGGAAGAGGTCTGAAGCGCCTTGCGCAGCGCTCCGGCGGTGATGGCCTCGACGCCCTTGAGGATCGTCGCTTCATCCATGCCTTGGAGGGCCTCGAGAGCATTGCGCCGGGAACGCTCGGCTTCGGTGCTGCGCCCCAGGCGCTGGAAGAGCGCGACGAGCTGGGCATGGCCGGTGGCGAGCGTGGGCTCGAGATAGAGCGCCCGGCGCACCTGCTCGACGGCTCCCTGCAGGTCGCCCCGGCTCTCGGCGGCCATGGACAGCAGGAGGTACGACTCCGGGCACAGATCTTCGGCGGCTGCGCCGCGCGCCAGCCGCTCTGCCTCGTCGAGCTGTCCCAGCCGCGCCGCCTCCCGCGCTTGCTCGAAGCGGGTGGGCAGCCGAGGGGGGGGGCGCGCAGGGGCGCTGACTGCCTTCGTCCCGGCTGCAGGGCGCGCTCTCGGCAGGGGGCGGGACGGGGTGTGGCGTCGGGCAGGGGTGTTCCGTCGTGGAGGCGGGCCCAGGGGCTTGCGCAGGATGGTCGCGCCCTGGACCTCGATCCACTCCAGTGCGAGCGGCGCTGCCTGCGGCACCTCGACCGGTCCTAGGATGAGCAGCCCGCCGGGGGCGAGCGCCCCGTAGAGGTTGTGCAGAACCTTGGCGGCGGTCGGGGCGGAGAAGTAGATGAGCACGTTGCGGCACAGGATGATCTGGCAGCCGGAGACGGGCGGCGCATCCTCGACGAGGTTGTGGCGGCGCAGCTCCACCTTCTGGCGCACCGAGTCGCGCACCTTGAGCCGCTCTCCGTCGGGCTCGAAGTAGCGCTGGCGCAGGTGCGGCTCGAGCCTTCTCAGAGACCACTTGCCGTATCGCGCCTCGCGGGCCGTGCGCAGCGCTCGCTCGGAGACGTCGGTGCCCAGCACGCGATCCAGGCAGCGCTTCCGGCCCGCCTCGGCGAGGGTCATCGCCAGGCTGTAGGGCTCCTCTCCGGACGCGCAGCCTGCCGACCAGAGAGTGAGCGCGCGCACGTCGGCGAAGTCACGCTCCAGCCGTTCGCGCAGGGCCGAGAGCTGCTCGGGGTGTCTGAAGAAGTAGGTCTCGCCGATCACCGAATGCTCGACGAGGCAGGCCACGCTCTCCGATTCCCCCTCCTTCAGCTTCCTGACGAAGTGCGAGGCGGAGAGCCCCAGCGACTGGGCGGCGCGCTCGACCGAGCCCTTGAGCGCCCGGCGAAGCGCCGTCGAGAGCGACAGTCCGCAAGCCTGCTGCAGAATCGCTTCGATCGGCTCGAGGTCGATCTCCTCGCCCCCTCCGTGCGTCATGTCGGGATGTCCTCGAGGAGCGCCTCGAAGCGCAGCACGGGCAGCAGCTTGCCCTCCGCATGGCAGAGCGCAGCCACCAGGGGTGAGCTGAGCCAAGCGGGCGCGTCCTTGGGGGCCTCGGCGAGCTTCGGTGCCTCGACCAAGGCGCGGACGCGGTCGACGACCACGGCCACGGGTCGGGCCGTGGAAAGCACCACCATGTGGGCGTCCACGTCCGGCTCGCGGTTCGGCAGCCCGAGGAAGCGGGCCAGGTCCACGGCAACCACCGGCTCGCCGCGGTACAGGAACGTCCCCAGCACGTGCGGGGGCGCCTGCGGAAGCGGCGTGGTCTCCACCAGCCGGACGATCTCCATGACCATGGCCGAGGAGATCGCGGCGACCTGCCCCGCGGCTTCGATGACGAGGAAGAGACCTGGGAGCGACTCCCCTGGGCCCAGCCGCGCGAGCTCGCCCTGTAGCGCGGCGAGCTCGGTCGACAGCTGGCTCAGGCGTCGCCGAACCTCGTTCCTGCGGTTGTTCGGATTCTGGTCGGCCATCAAAATCCCCAGGAAACTCGTGTCCCTGCAAACCCTCGGGAGAAAGGCGTCCACGATACCCACCGCGCGGAGGGGGGTCAAACTGGCGGAGCCGACCCGACTTCTCGGGGTTCAGCGTGGCTTCTTGCGGGGCGAGCAACCGCAGCCGCCCTCGGCGTGCACGCGGGCAGAGGCGGGGAAGTGGCGCAGCAGCGAAGCGACGGGGGTGACGGCGCGCCGGCCCAGGTGGCATCGCGAGGTCTCCTGGATCTCGCGCGCCAGGGCGGCGACCTGCTCTGCTCGGCTCGGGTCGACTCCGAGCTCCTCCACGGCCTTCGCCAGCGAGCCCAGCTTCTGGCAGCCGATGCAGTCCTCGGCGGCCTCGCGCGCGAAGAAGGCGCTCTCTCGTCGAGCGAGGTCATACAGGCAGACCCGCTCGCTGATGGCCATCACCGCTCCGACTCCGACGTGGGCGCCTTCAGGGGCCAGGGCGGTGTCTTCGAGCGGGAGGTCGAGCTTGGAGGCTGGAAGGTAGGCCCCCGAAGACCCTCCGACCTGGACGGCCTCGATGGTCTTGCCCTGCAAGGGGCCGCCTCCGAGCCCTTCGACCAGCTCGCGCAGCGAGGTCCCGCGCGGGACCTCGTACGCTCCCGGCCGCTTCAGGTCCCCGCTCAGGCACGCG
>JACRCT010001042.1 GCA_016218885.1 Deltaproteobacteria bacterium
GCCAGGAAGACGCACTCCGAGGCCAGAGTGGCGACGAACAGGAGTCGCGCGGTGCGCTTCTTCTTCACCAGAAAGCCCTGGACCACGTCCCTGGCCACCTTCAGCCTCGCGGCGTCCGGGTCGCGCTCGTCATGCATGATCTTGTACCTCCTCGTTGGACCTCAGCTTCTGTAGCCCGGCGCCCAGCCGCGACTTCACCGTGCCGAGCTCGATATCCAGGGCCGCCGCGACCTCCGGGAGCGACAGCCCCTCGTAGAAGTGCAGCAGGACGACCGAGCGGACGCGCGGGCTGAGCGTCAGCACCTCCGCGAGGAGCGACTCCCGCCGCTCGCTCGCCGCCGCGAGGAGCTCCGGGGATGGCGCATCGTCCGGTAGCCGCTCCTCGACCTCCTCGGCTTCGCCACGCCTCGCCCTCGCTTTGAGGCAGACCCTGGTCACCACGCCATAGGCCCACGGCCGGAACTGCTCTCGCCGGCGGAGGCTGCGGATGCTCCTGACGATGGCCAGGAACGCCTGCTGCAGGGCGTCGTACGCCTCGTCGTCGGACGCGAGCATCCGCCGGGCGTGGCGGAAGAGCGGCCGCTCCCAGCGCCGAAGCAGCTCGTCGAACGCCCGCGGGCTTCCCGCCTGCGCAGCGAGCACCAGCCTTTGTTGGTGGGCCTCGCTCATCCTGTCCGTGCGGGACCCATGAGGCGCGACATCGGACACAGGCCTCGCTCACGCTGGGCGCAATACCTGCACATCCACCACGGATGGGGCAATGCCAGCGCGAGCCCCGACACCGCGAGGAGCCCCGGCCAGGCCCAGCGGGCAGCGAGGAGCATCCGTCCCGCGCCGTAGAGCCCCACGAGCGCCGTCGCCGCGAAGAGCAGCACCGAGAGCTTCTGCACGCCCGTCTTCGCGAACTCGCTCGGGTCTTTTCGGCGTCGCACGAGCGGCACTAGCTTGCCCAGCCCCAGCCCGCAGCGACGGCCGTAGTAGCCACAGCGGCTACACATGGTCGCCAAGGCGAGCGTCAATCCACCGACCAGAGCGCCCAGGAACGCACCGAGGCCCCAAGGGCCCATCGAGGCCGACGTGACCGAGCCTGCGATGACGAAGCCGGTGAACGTCGTGAGGTTGTAGAGCACCTTCCACAGGGGGAATCTCTCGTGGCAGCACATGGTGTCGTCTCCGTGGGACGTACCTTAGTACCGGGCGACCCCGGATCGGTTCGGTCGGCCCTGATGCCTTTGCGTCCCATGGCACCCGCCCAATGGGGGCCGGGCGATGACTCTTCAGGGGTGAGAGATTGCGTACCTCGCCGATCTGAAGGTCGACAGCTCGCTCGTACGCCTACGTCTGCGGCCGCTCGGTGGTTGAGCTGCGCAGCCGCAACGCGGCGCGTCGTCGGAAGAAGCCGGACGGGACAATCGGCGGAAAGAAAATGTGAAGCTGTTCTTGCGCGGCGACCAAGGCGAGCCTTACTCGCCGCCGTCGAGCAACGCCCGCAAGTGATTGAGCGCGGACCTGAATGCCTTTCCGCCGCTGCTCCGCATTCCCAGCTTCGCCTGGTAGTCGTCGGCGAGGGCGAGCAGGCTTGGCGCGTCCTTCACCGCAACGGCTCGGTTGGCGGCATAGCTCAAGAGCCCGCGAAGCGACGAGCGATAGAGCGAGGCGCTGGAAGGCGCCAACCGCTTCTTGAGGAAGGGTGTCAGCTGATTCTCGATCCTCGCGAGGAATCCATTCAGCTCGGTGTCCGTCGCACCCTCCACCACCGTGGTAGGCGGTGCCTCCTCGCGCGTCCGTGACCTGCCCTCCGCGACCTCCTGTCTGGTCGCCGCGGGCTCAGGGGTCTGCACCTCCACGACTGGCGCGGCGGACTCCGGCGGCGCCTCTTCGGGCCCACTCTCGTCCGGCCCAGCTGTAGAGGCATCGAGCGGCGCCGGGTCCAAAGGCTCCGCCAGATCTCCCTCGTCATCGTCCTCTTCGGCCTCCGGCGCCGACTCGCCACCGCGAATCAACGCCAGCAGCTCCTCGGTCGACAGCTTGCCTGCGGTGCCTGCCCCGTCGAGCACGCCGGCCACCAGGTCGCGCTTCTCGTCGTGCAGCGCGAGGATCGCCTCCTCGATGGTCCCTTGCGCCACCAGCCGGTAGACCGTCACCGGCTTGTTCTGGCCTATCCGATGCGCGCGCCCGGTCGCCTGGTCCTCCACCGCCGGGTTCCACCACGGGTCGAGGTGAATCACGAAGTCCGCCGCGGTCAGGTTGAGCCCGGTGCCGCCGGCTTTCAGCGAGATCAGGAAGAGATCGGACTCGCCCGCCTGGAACGCGTCGACTCTCTTGCGGCGGTCCGCCTCGGGGGTCGAGCCGTCCAGGTACTGGTAGCGGACCCCGGCGCCGTCGAGCGCCTCGCGCACCAGGGCCAGATGCGAGGTGAACTGGCTGAAGATCAGGGCCTTGTGCCCGTTCTCGCGCAGCTCGTCGACCAGCGCGAGCAGCTCCTTGAGCTTGGAAGAGGGGACCTTCGAGGCCGGGTCCAGCAGCCGGGGATGGCAGGCCAGCTGGCGCAGCCGGGTGATGGCCGCCAGCGCCTCGAAGCGCTTGTCTCCCTCCGCCTCCACCGCGTCGGAGAGGTAGGCCACCGCCGCCAACCGCGCATCGTCGTAGAGCTGCCGCTCGGCAGGGGTGAGCACGATCAGCCGCTTCAGCTCGGTGCGCGCCGGCAGCTCGGGGGCGACCTTGTCCTTGGTGCGCCGCAGGATGAACGGCCGGACGACGCGCGCCAGCGCCGCGCGCCGCTTGTCGTCCTTGGCGCGCTCGATGGGCCCTGCGAAGCGCTCGCGGAACTGGTCCCAGCTTCCGAGCAGGCCGGGCGTCAGCACCCGGAACAGGCTCCACAGCTCTCCCAGGTGGTTCTCGATGGGGGTGCCGGTCAGCGCGACCCGCCAATCCGACGACAGGTCGCGCACCGCGCGCGCTCGCCGCGTCGCCGGGTTCTTGATCGCTTGAGCCTCGTCGACGACCAGCGTGGCGAAGCGCTGCGCCTTGAGCTGCTCGGCGTGCCGCAGGACGAGCCCGTAGCTGGAGATCAGCACGTCGCCCTTGGAGAGCGAGGCGAGCTCCCTGTCGCGGTCCGCCTCGTGGAAGAGCACCGGCCGCAGGCCTGGCGTGAAGCGCTGGCACTCGCGCAGCCAGTTGAAGCTCACCGACGTCGGGGCGATCACCAGCGCTGGCCCCAGCGCGGCGCGGGCCTGAAGCACCGCCAGCGTCTGGACGGTCTTGCCCAGGCCCATGTCGTCGGCCAGGCAGGCGCCGACGCCCCACTGGGCCATGCGCATCAGCCAGCGAAAGCCGTCGCTCTGGTAGGGACGCAGGTCGGCCTCGAAGCCCTTGGGGAGCCGCGGCTCCAGGCTCTGCGCGCTCCGCATGCGCTGCACGAGATCGCGCCATTGCGAGCAGAGGGCCTGCTCTCCGGCCGCGTCGAGCAGGTCGTCCAGCGCCTCGGCGCCGGCAGGGCTGACCTCGAGCCCGGAGCGGCCCGAGAAGACCACGTCCGCGGCTCGCTCCAGGCGCGTGCGCAGCTCCGCGGCGATCTCCACGAATCTCCCCGGGCCGATCTGCGCATAGCGGCTGCCGCGCCGCACCGCCTCGAGCAGCACCGCCAGGGCGATGCGGTCCTCGTCGAGCTGCGCTTCGCCGGCGATGCCGAACCAGTCGTGCTTGTTCTCGATGCGCAGCTTGAGCGCGCTGGGCTCGACCCGTCCCGCCACCGTCACCCGGGCCGAGTTGCGCGGCCACTCGACCACCAGGTCGTCTGCCGACGAGCGCTCCAAGGAGGCCAGCACGTCGAGTGCCAGGTCGCCCTGCAGCGTGAAGCCGAAGGGCGTCCCCGGGGTCGGCGCAGGCAGGGGCAGCTGCGACAGGCGGGTGACGACGTGCTCTCGCTCTTGCTGCAGGTCGCGATCGACGTGGACGCGCTTGCCGTCGACGAAGCCGGTCAGCCGCGTTGGAGGTGAGCCAGGCTCGACCGCCAGGCCGCTGCTCAGGGGACGCACCAGCGCCACGAGGTCCAGAGAGCCGTCCGGCTTGGGCGTCAGGCGCAGCACCAACCGGCGATCGGGCTCGACCGCCGCGCCCTCCAAGCTCGGCGGTAGCCGCAGCGGCAGGTGTCGCTCGACCGCCGCCAGCCGGGGCATGAGGTCGCCCAGCGCGTCGCGGGGGAAGGTCTGCCCCAGCGCCTCCATCTGCCGCAGCGCGGAGGCGAGCCGGTGCTGAGCGCTCGTCAGCTCGAGCAGGCAGCAGACCGCGGCCTCGGGGTCGACCAGGACGTGGCGCCGGCGCTGGGAGACGCACGCCTCCTTGCCCCAGCGCTCGTTGCCGTCCACGGTGGGGACGAGCCGCAGCTTCCCGTCGGGGAGCTCCTCGGCCGACAGCTCGAAGGAGCCGCGTCGCACCTGAAGAGCTCGCTCCGACTGGCCCTCGGCGTAGAGGTGCGGGTAGTCGGAAAGCAGGACGAGCGCCTCGAAGACCCGGTCCGTCTCCCCGCCCGCCGCCGGGCCCGACAGGAGCGCGAGCACCTGGCTCGCGTTGGGGAACGAGAGGTTCTCGTCGTTGCGCAGGCTGGCGATGTCGGTACGGGTGCCTTTGGAGTACCCACCGCGCTTGAGGGGGTGGTGTACGTACGGGGTCAACGTCGGGCCGTAGCCGGAAGCCTTGAGCCGCCAAGAGACGAGCGAGTCGACCGGCTGCGCCTTGGCGGCATCGGGCAGCGAGGAGAGCGCCTGATCCAGCAGGTCCAGGCGTCGGCCCCAGCCCGGGCGCGCGACGAGCGTCGCGACGCGCTGAGCCAACGCGGGATCGGCAGGTGTGCACAGGAAGTGGCGCACCGCGTCGAGCGCCTCGTACTCGTGATCGCAGGGCTTGGGCTCGGCGCACCCGCAGAGCGCCCGGACGGGCTCCTCCCGCCAGCTCTCGAGCGGCACGCAGGTGCGCAGGGTCACGTAGTTCCACTGCCGCGATCGGCGCTGCCAGAGGAACTCGATGCTCTTCAAGTCGATGGTGAGCTGGAACTCGTCGGTCCCGGCGCGTCGCTGTGGCACCTTGAGACGGCCGAGCGTCTGCTCGATCCGCTGGACCAGTGCCGCGAGGACCGGATCGGCCGGAAGCGGGAGCCCGGAGACCTCGTGGGCCCGCCGAGGGGGAGAGACCGACTGCAGCGCGCGGGCGTGAAGCCAGGTCCGCGCCAACGAGCGGAGCCGGTCGATCTCCTCTGGAGGAAGCGCCGCGAGCCGGCCCGGGAGCGTCGCGGACAGTAGGGCTCCCACCGTCACCGAGGCATCGAGCGAGTTCGTCGCTCGATAGGACAGCCACCGGCCGATCGCCTTCTCGGCGCTTTCGAGGAGCGCGGCCTTCAAGCCTCGCTGCTCCACCCAGGCTTCCAGACCGTCGCGCGGGGGCGACTCCACGCTGACGCGCGCTGCCAGGCCGTCACCGTTGGTGGCGTGCCGCTGCAGGAACCGGCTCAGCGCTTGGGCGATCGCGAAGCGGGGCTTGGCCTGCGCGCACTCGGACAGAGCCGTGGGCGCCCCCGGAGTCCCCGCCGAAGCCAGATCTGCGATGCGCGCGTCGGGCCATCGGCGCAGGGCATTCTCGAGAACGCGCGCGGCAGGACCGACCAGGTCGGACTCCAGGGAGAAGGCGAGGAGCGGCTCCTCGAGGAGGCGCCGGACGCCCAGCTTCATCGCCTCGGCGGCGATGCCACCGTAGAAACCGACGGCCAGCGGTCCGCCACCCCCCTCTGGATGCTCTGGACTCACGCGAGAGTCTCCTGTCGTTCAACGAGCCACGACCGGCTTTCTCTTGGCCGAGGCGGCCCGGCCTGTCAATGCCGTGGGCCCGGGGCCGCTCCAGCACTGGCTGCCCTAAGCTCCTATCGGGTTCTCTGCTCGAGCATCTGGTGTCCGAGCCGCGCGCGTCAGCAAGCGGATACGTCGTGACTGGTGATTGCAGCCACAGCCGGCGAGGGCGGCCGGATGGCTGCCGGACCGGTCCCCCGGTTGACCAGACCAGGAGTCGCCCCGCCTCTGCGCTCTACAGTCGCAACGGCTCGATCCGTTTCGGACTATGGTGGTCTCCGCAATGTCTGCCCTCGCTCGTGCCTTGGTCATCGGTTCTTGCCTTCTCGCGTTTGGCGCGTGCCGCAAGGCCGCGGCGCCGAAAGCGGATCCGGTCGTGGAGCGCGGACCGGTCATCGACTCACACACCCTCATCACGCCCCTCGACGAGCCGATCGACACGGCGCTTAAGCTATTCAAGCGCGTGGGCGTCGTGAAGTTCTGCAACAAGAACGGGGGATTCCTGGGCTCGCGGGCCTTCGCCGCCACGCTGCGCGTCAAGCATCGGCTCAAGGCGCAGTTCGAGTTCTTCGTCAACGTCTCCTGGGACGGCGTGGGCCAGCCAGGCTGGGGCGAGCATGAGGCCGAGCGCCTGGAGCGCGAGGTCGGCTACGGCGCCAAAGGCATCAAGTTCTTCAAGGCCCTGGGGCTGGGGGCCCGCGACGCCCAGGGCGCGCTCATCCCCATCGACGACCCGCGCTTCGACCCCATCATGGCTCGGGCAGGCAAGCTCAACGTCGTGGTCGCCATCCACGTGGGCGATCCCAAGGCGTTCTTCGAGCCTCCCACGCCCCAGAACGAGCGCTATGACGAGCTCAAGCTGGCGCCGGACTGGAGCTTCTACGGGGCCGACTACCCGCCCTTGATGGAGCTGTGGAAGCAGGCCGAGCGCCTGATCAGCCGCCATCCCGGCACGACCTTCCTCTTCATCCACCTGGGTCTGTCCGAAGACCTCGACTACATGGAGAAGCTGCTCGACGCCCACCCGAACGTCTATCTGGACACCTCGGCGCGGGTTCCGGAGTTCGGCCGCCATCCCGTCGACAAGGCGCACAGCTTCTTCCTCAAGTTCCAGGACCGCATCCTGTTCGGGACCGATCTGGCCCTGGGGCCGGACCACTGGCAGCTGGGCTCGGTCTCGGAGACGCCCGTCGGGTTCGAGGACGCGGTGAAGTTCTACGAGGCGCACTTCCGCTACTTCGAGACCGATTTGCAGAACATCGACCATCCCACGCCCATCCAGGGCCGGTGGAAGGTGAACGCGATTCACCTCCCCGCGGCGGTGCTGCGCAAGCTGTACTACGCAAACGCCGAGGCGCTCATCTTCGCCCGCAAGGTCACGGTGCCGGTGGTCGATCCCATCGGCCAGCCGCCGCCGGCTGCGCCTCCGGCTCCGTCGCAGACGCGCTGAGTCTTCTGTCGCGCGTAGAGCTGCCCCGCGCTGACGAACTCGAGCCAGAACCCACCGAGCTTGATGCTGTCGCCGAATGAGAGCTTCACCCGCTCGCCTATGGCGAGGTTGCGTCCGTTGAGATTGGTCCGTTGCGCGACCCGGAGTCGAAGAGCATGTACCGCTCGCCCTGAGGCAGGCGCTCGATGGACGCATGGACTCTGGAGACCCGCCCGTCGGGGATCGCCACGTCGCAGCTCTCGTCGCGCCCGATGGAGACCAGCTTCGGGAAGAAGCTCTCGGGACGAGGGCGCACCTTGAAGATGAGGACGTCCGACAGGTCCTGCGCCAGCGGAGCCGGCGGCATGATCATGGGCGCGAGCGGCTCCCAGGTCGTGGCATAGGTGACCCTCCCTCCCCTCAGCTCCTCTCGATAGGCTTCGAGGGTGTCCATGGGGTCGCCAGTTCAGCCTGCGTGCGGAGGTGAAGAGCAAGAGACGACAAGCCAGGCATCCGCCTGCCAGATCAGCGAAGTCCGGCTCGAGTGGCGTCCGGCGGTCGGACCTCCTGGGGAAATCAAAGGCGAATGATCGGCTGGGGCGCCGAGGCTACATACCAGATGTGTTCTTGCCTGGAGATGCCAGAACTGTTATGAACTGACTGTGGAGATTCGGTACTATTTGTCGCCGGGAGGTGCGAATCCGGTCCTCCGCTTCATCGAGTCCTTGCCATCCAAGGAGGCACAGCTCATCGGTGCCGCCCTGCTGGACATCGCCGAGCATGGGCTTGACGGCACCGTCGATCGCAAGCCCATCCAGGGGAAGCTTTGGGAGCTGCGGCTCGCCCAAAACCGGATCTTCTACGTCCTGCTGACCGGACCTGTGATGGTGCTGCTGCACGCCTACAAGAAGCAGAGCCAGAA